>JAZOUU010000104.1:0-23321 GCA_045658365.1 Faecousia sp.
ATGGTACGCCGGAAGGGACTCGAACCCCCAACCCTCGGAACCGGAATCCGATGCTCTATCCATTGAGCCACCGGCGCATCTGCTTTACAGCCAAGTTATTATAGCAGAACATAAGACGTTTGTAAAGAGGTGATTTTTGAAAATATCCGTCGAAATTAAGAAAGGGCGCTGCCAATCATCGGCAGCGCCCAAATTCTTTATTCTTCCACGCTTGCGTCGCCGTTCTCCTCAAAGTCTTCTGCGGTAGCCACGGGCGCTTTTTCTGCATTGACGTAAGCCATCAGCTCATCGCCGGTGATGGTTTCCTTGGCCAGCAGGTACTCGGAAATCTCGTCCAGCAATGCCCGGTTGGCAGTAAGCAATTCCTTAGTCTGGGTATAAACGGTATCCAGCAGCTTTTGCACTTCCCGATCTACCAGGGAAGCCGTTTCCTGAGAGCAGTCCATATAGGCCTGATTGTCCAGATACTGATTCTGCACCGATGCAGGAGCCATCAGTCCCAGCGCTTCGCTCATGCCGTATTGGGCAACCATATTCCGGGCCAACGCGGTAGCCCGCTGAATATCGTTGGCTGCGCCGGTAGTTTTTACGCCAAATACCACCGCTTCAGCTGCTCGGCCGCCCACCAGGGTTCTCAGCTCCGTCATCAGTTCCTCACAGGTATTGAGGAACTTCTCCTCCTCGGGCATCTGCAGGGTATAGCCCAGCGCGCCGGAGGTATGGGGAACGATGGTAATTTTAGAAACAGGCTGGGAATGTTTTTCCAAAGCGGCTACCAGAGCATGACCTACCTCGTGATAGGCAACCAGCCGCTTTTCGGTATCGGTCAGCACGGTGTTTTTCTTTTCCGTGCCGGCAATGACGGTTTCAAAGGATACCAGCAAATCCTCCTGATTCACAGCCTTGCGGTTTTGACGGACGGCCCGGAGGGCAGCTTCGTTAACAAGATTTGCCAGGTCTGCGCCCACAGCGCCGGCTGTGGCCTGGGCGATCTTCCGCAGATCTACGTCCTCTGCCAGTTTGATTTTCCGGGTATGCACCTTCAAGGTGTCCAGACGACCCTGGAGGTTGGGCCGGTCTACCACGATCCGGCGGTCGAACCGTCCGGCCCGAAGCAGCGCTTTGTCCAGAATTTCGGGGCGGTTAGTAGCGGCCAGAATGACCACGCCTTTGGAGGAATCAAATCCGTCCAGTTCGCCCAGCAGCTGGTTCAGGGTCTGGTCGTTGGTGCCAAACCGGGTATCCCGGGTACGGCCTACCGCGTCGATTTCGTCAATAAACACGATGGACGGGGCAACTTTTGTAGCCTGCTGGAACAGATCCCGGACACGGCTGGCGCCCACGCCTACAAACATTTCTTCAAAATCCGAACCGGAAATGGAGAAGAAGGGAACACCGGCTTCGCCGGCCACCGCCTTGGCAAGAAGAGTCTTGCCGGTACCGGGAGAACCTACCAGCAGCGCGCCCTTGGGCAGCTTTGCGCCGATGTCCGCATACTTTTGGGGATTGTGGAGAAAATCAATGATTTCCTGGAGCGATTCCTTGGCTTCGTCCTGACCAGCAACGTCCTTAAAGGTAATGCCGGTCTGCTTTTCCATATACATCTTGGCCTTGCTGTGGCCGAATCCGCCCATCATGCCCTCGCCGCTCATGCGCTTGGTGAGCATACGCATGGTAAAGAAAATGATGGCGAACATGAACACATAAGAGAGGATCATGATGATGGTGGAATTATCTTCCACGATCTGCTCATTCACCACCACGCCCATGTCGTGCAGCTGCTTGGCAAGCTCCATTTTATCGCCGCCGCTGGGAAGCCCTGTGTAGAAAGCCTTCTGCTGGGAGGCGGGTTTGGCAGCCTCCTCCTTGGTTAGGTACAGGATTCGGTCATACTGCAGCTCTACCTCCGCCAGCTCGCCCTGCTCCATAACCGTTAGGAAATCAGAGTAGGTAGTCTGGGTATATTGGCTGTTGACCACCATGTTATATACAGAGCTGACAATCAGCACCAAAGCAACGGTAATGATCAGAGCCAGCCAAATACTGCCTTTGGGACGTTTCCCGTCGCCGGAATTATTGTTACGATTCTTAGGATCGTTATTCTTGGATTCCATATTTTTCCTCCTTGCTTCGTAATAACCTTGTTCATCATAACACATTTTTTCGCAGGTGGCAATGAATGATTCGCCCGCAGGTGGTAAATTTTCTGTTAAATTCCCCCAAAATAAGACCTGCAGCCCCATTTTTGGGACTGCAGGCGATGATTAAGATAACTCAGCGGCGGTGTAGAAATGTTCTGAATAGTAGGGCGACCGTTTTGACAATTCCTGGGCAAAGTCAGTATACCCGTATATTTCTATCAGCGTGGGCGTGGCGGAAAACAGATCGGTTCCCAGTCCCAGACGATTCCCTTCGATCTCGCAGCCCATGGCTGCCAGAGTGGTGGGGAACATGTCCAAGGCGCAGAACTCCCGATTCTCGGTGCGCATGGGCGTTGCTGCAGCGTTTATGAAGCAGTTATAAACATGCCGGACATAATTTTCGTCCACATTCCGGCTAAAATAGCCTTTATCCATAGAGCAGTGGTCACCGGTGACAATGATCGTGGTATTTTCATAAAAGGGCTGCTGCTGCAGCCACCGGACAAACTCCACTACCTGCCGGCTGGAGCAGGAAATCACGTTTTCGTAGTTTTCCTCATAGGTGCTGCCGCAGTATTCGCATTTGTAGCCGCCGATATGGTGGGTATCCACCGTGAGCATGGTGAAGGCAAAGGGCTGCTCCTGGGCGGAAATTTTCGTGATTTCCTCCTTGGCATACTCAAACAGGTATTTATCCTCCATGCCCCACCACTCGAAGTAATTTGGCGCCACGATGCCATCCTTCCGGGCGGTGTATATATCATAAACAGCATCCACATCGTGGGTGGTATAATAGGTTTTTCTGCCGCCAAAATTGGCATCAGAGCCCACCATCAGTGTCTGGTAGTAACCGTTTTCTTCAAGAACATTGCCCAGATTTGTCAAACCCGGCAGGAATACACCGTCCTTACCGTAACCGTTTTGCCAGTCCGAAATACCGTCTGGGGTGACCAGCGGCACACCGGAGGTCTGGGATACCATGGCGCCAATGGTCCAGCTGGCGCCTGGCACCTCCCGGAAACCGCCTACGGTAGTGTTGTGGGAAAAATTAATATTCTCCTGGGCCAGTTCTGTCAGCTCCGGAATCAGATTGTAGGAAAGGCCGCCGCCCAAACCACGGGACAGGTAGCTGGTTTCCATAGATTCCAGCATGATATAAATCAGGTTGCGTTTCTCTTCCGGAAAGGTAATGGTGACATCGTTGGGATCCCGGTATTCCCGTTCATATAATTCTGTTTTCTGGAAGTGGGAAATAAGATAATCCACAAGCTGCACATTAAAGGCCGCATGCATGATAAGTCCCAAACTCAGTGCCACACTCAGCAGACAGGCCACCCACCGCCGCAGCGGCAAGAGCCGAATCTTCCCAAAAAGATTTACTTTCACCTGCAAAAACAGTACCAAGCACACCGCGATGCTGCAAAGCACCGCAGGCACTGCTGCCCCGGTGAGGTACTTGGTCACCAGATCCGACTGGACACCGCCCAAATCGGACATCAAGGTAAACAGCACCGAGTCGAACCCGATGCGGCCGTATACATTTACATACCACGCGGCAGAAAAAAAGCACAAAAAAGCAATCCCTACCAAAAGGCTCAGCAGCGCAGTGCCAACCGCTTTTTTAAGGGAACGCTTCTTTTTTGGAACTTGATTTTCCATTACAAAACACGACCTTATAGCTTTTTCGTTCTATTATAGCGGTGATGGGAAAAGAAATCAATGGAGGTTTTCTTAAGATTTTTGAAACACCCGGAAAATAGCAGTTGTCGGAAAAGAAATTTTCTGTTATACTGGAATAAATATCGTGAAACAGAAGATTCTTATACTCTAACGTTTGGAGATGAACCTATGAAGGAGAAAAACCGCGGCAATATGCCCCAAGAGGAAGTGGAAGGTCAGCTGGAAGGCCGTAACGCTTTAACAGAAGCTCTTCGCAGCGGCAGAACCATTGACAAGGTATTTATCGCCTCCGGTGAAACAGACCGGGCTCTGCAGCGGCTGGCGGCTCAGGCCAAGGAGGCCGGGGCTGTGGTGGTACCGGTGGATCGGCGAAAACTGGATGCCATGAGTGTCACCCACGCCCATCAGGGTGTGATTACTCTGGCGGCAGCCCATGAATATTACACCATTGACGATATTTTAGAGGAGGCAGCTGCCCGGGGAGAAAATGCGCTGATCGTCATTTGCGATGAGCTGACGGACCCCCATAATTTGGGCGCCATTATCCGCTCGGCAGAGTGCGCAGGAGCGCACGGGGTCATCATTCCCAAGCGCCGTAGTGTTGGATTAACAGCTACTGTGGCCAAGGCATCGGCCGGCGCGGTGGAATACATGAAGGTAGCAAGAGTGACCAATATCAATAACGCCATCGCGGAACTGAAGGAAAAGGGCGTTTGGATTTTCGGTACAGCAGCGGAAGGTTCTATTCCCATGTATCAGGCGGATCTGACCGGTCCTGCGGCTTTGGTCATTGGCAACGAAGGCGACGGCATGAGTTCCCTGGTGCGTAAAAACTGCGATGTTACCGTCCATATCCCCATGCAGGGGCAGATTTCTTCCTTAAACGCCTCTGCGGCAGCATCGATTTTACTCTATGAAGCGGTTCGGCAGCGCCTGAGCCGGTAAGGAGGTACTTCCTCATGGATGAGAAGGAAAGACAACAGGATACCTTCGATCTGGAAGAAATTTTGAAAGAATTTGCAGAAAGCGGGGAGGAGACCCTTGACCTGTCCGCGGATGAGGAAATCCCCGGAGCGCCGGAAGATGAGGAGGACATTCTGATTTGGAACGGTGTGCTTCCTGCAGCGTCCTCCGCCAAAGCGCCGTCTCTTGGGGATACGGTACCTTTAGGTGATGTGACCAAGGCTGTGAAGAAGATGGGGCGCACAGATTTGGATCAGACCGTCACCTTCACCCCGGTAGGACAGGAATATGAGGATGAAGGACCTCTCCCCGTCTATTCGCAAGAACCGAAAGTAGAACCTTATTCTGAAGGGTGGGAGCCGGAATACGAGCAGCCCATTGGAGAATATACACCCCAGGAGCCTATTGTGTTTCGCCCTAAATCCCGGCTGCGGGAACTGAAGCGAAAGCTGGTGGCTGGTCCGGAAAAGCGGTATTATGAGCTGTCCGAGCTAGGTCTCGGCAAGCTGCAGCTGGCAATTTTCTGCAATCTGCTGGTGGCGCTGCTGTCCGCCGGAACTACGGTGATGCACGGCCTGGGTATGATTCCGGATAACCGCACCCGATTGGTGATTTTTATCCAGTTTCTCTCCCTTTTGCTATCCGCCCTGCTGGGCAGCTATCAGCTGACGGAAGGGTTCGGCGACATTCTGAAGAAGCGGTTTTCTCTCAACAGTTTGCTGCTGTTCAGCTTGCTGGCTTGCCTGATAGATGGGATTATCGGTTTGCAGCAGGTGCGGATTCCTTGCTGCGCTGCCTTTAGCTTAAATATGACCATGTCCCTGTGGAGCGCTTACCAGAAACGAAATACAGAGCTTGGGCAAATGGATACCATGCGTAAAGCGACCCGACTGGACAGCGTGGTCAGCTGCAAGGACTATTACGAAGGCCGTCCCGGATTTTTGCGGAGTGAAGGTCAGGTTGAAGACTTCATGGACCATTACAATGCCGTTTCCGGCCCGGAAAAAGTAATGTCCGGGTACGCGCTGGCGGTGCTGATGGTCAGTGTGGTCATTGGCGTGGTGGCAGGCTTTATTTACGGTCCGGTGCTGGGCGTACAGAGCTTTGCAGCAGCACTCCTGGTGGCTGTGCCGGCTTCTGCCCATGTAACGCTGTCCAGACCTATGGCGGTGTTGGAACGTCGGCTGCATAAGCTGGGCGCAGTGATCTGCGGCTGGCGGGGAATCAAGGAGTTGAGTGTGTCCGGGGTATTTCCCCTAAATGACACCGACCTGTTTCCCTCCGGCACAGCGAAAATGAACGGCGTGAAATTTTACGGACAGCGCAGTCCCGATCAGGTGGTTGCCTATGCGGCAGCGCTGATGGTTGCCTGCGGCGGTGGCATGGAGCCGCTGTTTACTCAGCTGCTGGACAGCCGTAACGGACATCATTATGATGCCCAGGGACTTCGGGGCTATCCCGGCGGCATCGGCGCGATTGTAAACGAAGAAGCGGTGCTGGCAGGCACTCAGCAGTTCATGCAGGATATGGGCGTGGATATGCCGGCAGGCACACGGGTCAGTCAGGCGGTCTACATTGCCGTCGACGGTCAGCTCAGCGGCATTTTTGCTATTTCCTATACTAAAACCAAGACCGCAGCCAGTGGATTAGCCACTCTTTGTGGCTATCGCAGGCTCAGCGCGGTGATGACAGGCGGCAACTTTATGCTGACGGAAAGCTTTCTGCGCAATCAGTTCGGTGTCAATACCCGGCAGATGGTCTTCCCTAATCGGGAAACCCGGCAGGCACTGCAGCAAAAAATGCCGGAAGAAGGCGCGCCTGCCTTGGCGCTGACCACCCGTGAGGGTCTGGCGGGATCCGCCTATGCGGTAACCGGTGCCCGGGCGGTTCGCACGGCATCCATAGCCGGTCTGGCCGTTCACATGCTGGGCGGTATTTCTGGCTTGGTCATTATGCTGATCCTTGCGCTGGTAGGCGCTTCCTTTTTGCTGACACCCATGAATATGCTGGTGTATGGTCTTATTTGGATGATTCCCGGTCTTTTGATTACCGAATGGACAAGAGCAATTTAAAAATGTGGGAGCTTTGCTCCCACATTTTTTATTTGTGGAATCGCTGCAGCGGCAGTTTTTTCCTTTTGTGCAGAGTGCTGTTTTTGAAAGACAAAATTTGTGTGTTTTGCACAGAAGAACAAACGTCCGCCCACTAATTTCACCAATTTTGCATTATGCTGAAAATTGGCATTGAAATCTTGCCATTCTTCGTGTATAATGTCCTTATTGCGGTGCAATGCGCCCCAATTGCAACAGTGGAGGGCAAAGGCCTTCCCGAAAGGAGTTTGATTTATCATGTTCACAGCCAATTCTATTCGCAACATTTGCCTGCTGGGTCACAGCGGCAGCGGCAAGACCGCTCTGGCAGAGAGTTTACTTTACATGACCGGTGTCATCGACCGTATGGGCAAAAATGCCGACGGCAACACCGTTTGTGACTTTGACCCCGAGGAAATCCGCCGGAATATTTCTATTTCCACCGCCGTGGTTCCTCTGGAATATCACAACACGAAAATCAATCTGTTGGACGCTCCCGGCGGCTTTGACTTCTCCGGCGCGGTGATGGAAGCCCTGCGGGCTGCGGATGCGGCTATTTTGGTCTGCTCTGCAAAGGACGGCATCACCGTTGGCTTTGAGAAGGCCTGGAAATACTGCGAAGAGCGGAATATGCCCCGGTTTATTTACATCTCCAAGGTGGACGAGGATCACTCCGACTATAATGCCACCTTTAACGCCCTCCGGGAAAAGTACGGCAATAAGGTCGCTCCCGTGGTCGTTCCCATTTGGGATGCCAACAAGAAGGTCACCGGCATCATCGACGTACTGAATAAGCGGGCCTATGAGATGCAGAACCTGAAGCGGGTGGAAATTGAAGTTCCCGAGGATAAGCTTTCCGTTATCGAGGAATTTAATGACGCGCTGAAGGAATCTGTTGCGGAGACCAGCGAGGAATTCATGGACAAATTCTTCGGCGGCGAAGATTTTACTTACGCAGAAATGATCAAGGGTATGCACAAGGGCGTCATTGACCATACCTTGTACCCTGTGCTCTGCGGCTCCGGCGTTACCTGTCTGGGCAGTCTGATGCTGATGGATCACATCATCGACCTGCTTCCCAACCCTGTGGAAGGCAACTACCATAAAGCAACACTCTCCGATGGCACTACCGAGGAATTCGTAGTTTCTCCCGGCGGCGTTCCCTCCGCCTTCGTCTGGAAGACCGTTTCCGATCAGTACGGCAAGTATTCCTTCATCAAGGTCATGTCCGGTGAGATCACCTCCGACACCACTCTGGTCAATGCCAGAACCGGCGAAACGGAGAAGCTGGGCCGTCTGTACAGCGTTTGCGGCAAGAAGAATACCGAAGTCAAGGTGCTGACCTGCGGCGACATCGGCGCCATCGGCAAGATGGATAAGGTAAAGACCGGTGATACTCTCTGCGATCCCCGCAAGGTGGTCTCCCTGAAGGGCATCCCCTATGCCCCCGCTTGCTACTCCATGGCCATCGCTCCCAAGGTAAAGGGGCAGGAAGAAAAGGTTGGCTCCGGACTGAACCGTTTGAATGAAGAAGATCCCTCCTTCACTCTGGTCAACAACGCAGAAACCCATCAGCTGGTGGTTTCCGGCGCAGGCGATCAGCAGCTGGACGTGCTGGTTTCCAAGCTGAAGAGCCGCTTCGGCGTGGATGCCGTGCTGAGCCCGGCGAAGGTTGCTTACCGGGAGAAGATCAAGAAAAAGGTCGAAGCCCATGGCCGTCACAAGAAGCAGACCGGCGGCAGCGGTCAGTTCGGCGATGTCTGGGTGCGTTTTGAACCTCAGGAGGAGCAGGACGATCTGATCTTCGACGTAGCCGTTGTTGGCGGCGCTGTTCCCAAGAACTTTAACCCCGCCGTAGAAAAGGGTCTGCAGGAAGCAGTCCTCAAGGGCCCCCTGGCAGGTTACCCCATGGTGAATTTGAAGGCCACGCTGTACGATGGCTCTTACCACCCCGTAGACTCCAACGAAATGGCCTTTAAGCTGGCTGCCATTCTGGCTTACAAGGAGGCAATGCCCAACGCAATGCCCACCCTGCTGGAGCCTGTAGGCGCGCTGGCAGTTACCGTTCCCGACGCCTACATGGGCGACGTGATCGGCGATCTGAACAAGCGCCGTGGCCGCGTTATGGGTATGAACCCGGATAACGAAGGCAACACCGTTGTGGACGCGGAAGTGCCTATGGCAGAAATGAGCAGCTACGCCATTGACCTGCGGGCCATGACCCAGGCGAGAGGCTCTTTCACTCTAGAATTTGCCCGGTACGAGGAAGTGCCCAAGGCCAACCAGGCAAAGATCATCGAAGACGCAAAGAACGACGCAGAATAACATACGCACCGGGCTGCCTCTCAGGAGGCAGCCCGAATTTTGTCATTTCACCGCAACACGGTGGAATGGTTGCTTTTGGCATGAAAATTTGCTATACTGTAAAAAACGAAAGGGGGATTTTTATGGAGATCAGAAAGATGCGTCGGGCAGATGCCGAAGGCGTTTTTGCCATGATGGAAGTGTTCTATGCTTCCGACGCGCTGCTTATTCACCCCAATCAGGAAGTCCTCCGCAGGACATTGGAAGACTGCCTTGCAGATGGCCCTTATTTGGAAGGCTTCGTGTTTGAAGAAGAAGGGAATCTTGCCGGTTATGCCATGTTGGCCAAAAGCTATTCTACGGAAGCCGGTGGCAAGTGCATCTGGATCGAGGATCTCTACCTTTCTCCTGATTATCGGGGAAAGGGCGCAGGCACGGCATTTTTGGAATTTATCGCTCAGCGTTATGCCGGACAGGCGGTGAGACTGCGGCTGGAAGCCGAACCGGAAAACCACCGAGCTATGCGCGCCTACCGCAGCGCAGGATTCGAGATATTGGGCTATACACAGCTTGTAAAGTCCTTGGAATAACACAACGGGAGAGAATAATATGCTGCCTCAGGCATTTTTAGATAGAATGAAAACCCAGTTGGGTCAGGAATATGCCGCGTTTTTGAAAAGTCTGGAACGGCCCAGAGCGGTGGCTCTGCGGTTTAATCCGTTGAAGGGGCGGATTCCTGCGCTGCCCTTTGTCCGGAATCAAGTACCCTGGGAGCCCATGGGATATTACTATGACTCCTCGTCCCGGCCTGGTCTGCACCCATATCACGAATGTGGCGTATACTATTTACAGGAGGCCAGCGCCATGGCACCGGTGATGCTGCTGGATCCTCAGCCCGGCGAGCGGATTTGCGATTTGTGCGCTGCTCCCGGTGGAAAATCCACCCAGATTGCCGGACGGCTTATGGGAGAGGGATTTCTTCTGTGCAATGAAGTCAATCCCAAACGGGCGAAAATTCTGTCCCGAAATGTGGAACGCATGGGGATCAACAATGCGTTGGTAACCAATGAATTTCCGCAAAAACTTTCTCAACGCTTTCCGGGATTCTTCGACAAAGTGCTGGTGGATGCGCCTTGCTCAGGCGAGGGCATGTTCCGCAAGGAAGAGGCCGCGGTGACGGATTGGAGTCCGGAAACGGTGGAAATGTGCGCCCGGCGGCAGAGTGAAATCCTCCACTCCGCGGCACAGATGGTTCGCCCCGGCGGACGGTTGGTCTACTCTACCTGTACCTTTTCGCCGGAGGAAAATGAGCTTGTGGTGGCGGAATTCCTGGAAAATCATCCGGAATTTCAGCGGGAAACCGTGGATGCCCCCTGGTTTGAGTCAGGGGAAACGGGAAGCTTCCGCATGTGGCCCCACAAGCTGCTGGGGGAAGGTCATTTTGCAGCAGTACTGAAGAAAACCGCCGGTGACACGGTAAGCTGTCCCCAGCAAATGCCTATGCAGCCACCGAAAGAATGGGTTGCTTTTGCTAAAGAATTGGATATTTCCTTGCCGGATGGCACATTCCTTTCTTTCGGCCAAAGCCTATACTGGGCACCCAGGGAAATGCCGGTTATTGGAGGATTGAAGGTACTTCGCCCCGGGCTGGAGCTGGGAACGGTGACAAAGGGGCGGTTTGAGCCTGCTCATGCGCTGGCTTTGTGGCTTAATCGTTGTAACCGGATGCTGGACCTGGATCCCGGCGATCCTCTGACCTCGGCCTATCTTCACGGAGAAGTTCTTCCCTACACTCAAAGAGGCTGGTGCCTCATAACCGTGGGCGGTTTTTCCCTTGGCTGGGGCAAAGGGGACGGCACCTGGCTGAAGAACCATTACCCCAAGGGATTGCGAAGAATGTCTTGATTTTGGACTTTACACAGGATTCAGAGTATGGTATAATACTCAAAGTGGGTTATAAATCCAATTTTCGCAAGGAGAGGATTATCCTTGGCACGATATGTTATTAACGGCGGCTTTCCCCTGAATGGTACGGTTACCATCAGCGGCGCGAAAAATGCAGCCGTAGCCATTTTGCCGGCAGCGCTGTTGGTCAGCGGCAAATGCCGGATTGAAAATGTTCCCGACATCTCCGACGTGCGGATCATGCTGTCCATTTTAGAGGATTTGGGCGCGGTGATCTGCAGAGACGAATTCGGAGTCGTGGAAATTGACAGCACGAATATTACCAAAACCTGTCCCGATGGGGAACTGGTGAAGAAAATGCGGGCCAGCTATTATCTAATGGGCGCGCTCCTTGGTCGGTTTGGCCACGCTCACGTGGCGCTGCCCGGTGGCTGCAATTTCGCTTCTCGGCCCATCGACCAGCACATTAAGGGCTTTGCAGCTCTGGGTGCAGCGGTGGAAGAAACAGAGGACTATGTAGCATTAGAGCCCGGCAGCAACGGCCTGCAGGGGAACCGTATCAGTTTGGACGTGGTCAGCGTAGGCGCAACGGTGAATATCATCCTTGCGTCCGTGCTGCTGCCCGGTCAGACGGTGATTGAAAATGCGGCGAAAGAGCCCCACATCGTTGACCTTGCCAACTTCCTCAATACCATGGGTGCTCACATCTCCGGTGCAGGTACGGATACAGTGAAAATTCGGGGCGTAGAAAGCCTCCAGGGCGGTACATACGCCATTATTCCCGACCAAATTGAGGCCGGCACCTATCTGGCAGGCGCTGCAGCTACCGGCGGAAATGTGCTGGTGAGGAACGTGATCCCCAAGCATTTGGAATGCATCACTTCCAAATTGGTGGAAATGGGCGCAGAAGTGACCAATTACGATGACGCTGTTCGGATTCGCTGCAACACTCCCTTGCGTCATACTACGGTGAAGACCCGCCCCTATCCCGGCTTTCCCACGGATATGCAGGCGCAGATCTGCGTGTGTATGTCCATCGCTTCCGGTGTCAGCCGGCTGACAGAGAGCGTGTATGAAACCCGGTTCTTCGGCTATTGCAGCGAACTGGAAAGCATGGGCGCGGATATCCAGATTAGCGGCAAGACCGCCATTATTACCGGCACGGAAAAGCTGTACGGCGCAACGGTTTGCGCCCACGATTTGAGAGCCGGCGCAGCATTGGTGATCGCTGGGCTGGCGGCAGATGGCACCACCTGCGTGAAGAATATCCACTATGTGGAACGGGGCTACGAGCGGCTTATTGAAAAGCTGACCGCCCTTGGCGCTCACATTCGCAGAGTAGAAGATTAAAAAACAGGGCTGTGAAACAGCCCTGTTTTTTCTTATGCAAATAAATCTGTGGACAGGTAACGTTCCCCAGAGTCCGGCAAAAGAACCACAATAGTCTTTCCCGCGTTTTCGGGGCGCAGCGCCAGCTGGTAAGCCGCGCAGAGCGCGGCACCGGAGGATATGCCGATGAGGAATCCCTCGGTGCGACCGATTCGCCGGCTCATGGTAAAGGCCTGCTCTTCGGTAACGGTGATAATTTTATCTGGAAGGCCTTTGTCCATAATCTCCGGGATAAAACCAGCGCCAATGCCCTGCAGTCCATGCTTCCCAGCCTCGCCACCGGAAAGGACGGGAGAGCCTGCCGGCTCTACGGCTACGATTTGAACGGCTGCATTTTTCGATTTCAAGAATTTCCCCACACCGGTGATGGTACCGCCGGTTCCGACTCCGGCAACGAAAATGTCCACATTGCCGTCGGTATCCGCCCAAATTTCCGGCCCTGTTGTGGCCATGTGGGTAGCAGGGTTGGCAGGATTCACAAACTGACCGGGGATAAAGCTGTTGGGATGCTCCTTTGCCAACGTTTCCGCAAGCCGGATGGCGCCGGCCATTCCCTCCTCTGCCGGAGACAGCACCACCTCAGCGCCATAGGCTGCCATAAGCCGGCGGCGCTCAATGCTCATGCTTTCGGGCATCACAATTTGGCAGCGGTATCCTCTGGCTGCAGCCACAGCGCACAGGCCGATACCTGTATTGCCGGAGGTGGGCTCAATGATCAGGGTATCGGGATTCAGCAAACCTTTATCTTCTGCATCGTCCAGCATTGCCTTTGCCACCCGATCCTTGACAGATCCACCAATGTTCCGAAACTCCAGCTTGGCAAGTAATCTTGCCGGCAGGTTTTCTTCTTGCTCCAAATGCGTCAGCTCCAGCAAGGGTGTGTGTCCGATGAACTGCTCTGTAGATGTAAAAATGTTTGCCATAGAGATTCCCTCCTTTGCTGATGATTATACAAAATACAACGGGGCCTTGTCAATCCGTCTAATCGGTTGACTTTGCGCTTTGATTATGTTATAACCATAAAAAAGCAAAAGGAGGCATCGTTATGGCATCTATCAATGAACAAATTGAAGAAGTGGTGGATCTGGTTTTGGAAGATTACCGCAAAAATCGTGAAATCGACAAAATCGACCTGTTGCGCTTGCCGGATAAAGATGTTGTGGTGGATATGATCGCCAAGCTCCGCAGGATCATACTGCCCGGTTACTCCAAGGATAAAAACTACCGCATTTATAATGCCAAGCATAATGTATCCATGCTGATCGAGGATGTAATGTTCCACCTGAGCCGGCAAATCACACTGGTTCTCCAGGCCAATGGCATGGAGGAGGCTCAGGCAGAGACCCTGGGGCAGTCCATTTCTTTGGCCTTTTTCCGGGAGATCCCCAGAGTCCGGGCCTTGGTGCAAACGGATTTGCAGGCCGCCTATGACGGTGATCCCGCCGCTACCAGCTACGATGAAGTAATTTTCTCTTACCCCGGCCTATATGCGATTACAGTATACCGTCTGGCCCATGAGCTTTATCGATTGAATGTACCTATGATTCCCAGAATCATGACGGAGCATGCCCACAGCCTTACCGGTATAGACATTCATCCCGGTGCTACCATCGGCGCGTATTTCTTCATCGACCACGGCACGGGCATTGTTATTGGTGAGACCACCACCATTGGTGAGAATGTAAAAATCTATCAAGGTGTTACTCTGGGCGGTCTGTCCACCCGGGGCGGTCAACGCCTGCGTGGAAAAAAACGGCATCCCACCATTGAGAATAATGTGACCATCTATGCCAATGCCTCTATTTTGGGTGGCGATACGGTGATCGGTGCGGACAGCGTCATCGGCTCCAACGCCTTTATTACCAGTTCCATTGCGCCGAATACCACGGTGACCATTAAAAATCAGGAGCTGCAATTTAAATCTCATCCTCTGGAAAACCGGGGCTGAGGAACATATCTAAAAACACGGAGCAGGTATACTGTACCTGCTCCTTTTCATGCTTTCATAAAAAAAGAAGCCGCACATGGCGACTTCTTTATGGAGCGGGTGACGAGGCTCGTTTGCGTTTTGCAAAGCAAAACATCGGTTTCGCTCCGTCCAGCCGGAGCGACCAACAGTCCACCGGACTGTTGGATTTAAATGGTTCGAGCCTATAAATATAAAAAATCACGTTTGTCGGAAGACAAACGTGATTTTCATGGAGCGGGTGACGAGGATCGAACTCGCTACCTCCACCTTGGCAAGGTGGCGCTCTACCGGATGAGCTACACCCGCGGAACGAGGTTAATTATAGCAGATTCCTATAAAATGTCAACACCTTTTTGCAAAATTTCTCCTCCGCTTTTTAGACGGAGGAGATTAGCCTATATAGTCGGTTCTGTCGTGGGCAGTATGGGCTCTGTGGTGGGAGGAACATCTTCCGGCTCCGTGGGCGCGGGAGGTGCCGGCTCGGGAGTTGCCGGATAGGCAGAATAGTCCCAAACGTAGCCCTGCATTTCATCATCCAGCCGCATTTGGAAAAATCCCGCTTTACTGCACATCAACAGATCCAGATGATAGTAGTTCCCGTTCACATAGATGAGATTCCAGTACCAACGCTCGCCTAAATGGGTACCGCTGACAACCTGACATTCCAGGCCGGCTGTTTGGCACATGGCTGCATACACTGTAGAAAATGCCTTGGAATCTCCCACTCCGTGGCGCAGAAGGCTGTAGGCCGGAGTAACAGAGGTTTCAAATTTATACTCAAACCGCTCGGTCAAGAAGGAATAGAGTTGAGAGAATTTTTGATAATCTTCTGCATCTCCGGTAACGTATAAACGGGCAGCGGAGAAAATCGGGGCAACCTGCCGTTGCATGTTCTCCAGCGAATCCTTTGGCGTTTGATAGGCAAATTTCAGTTCAATCACCCGGGAAGCACCCCATCGCGGATATACATTTACAGTTATTTGCGGTGTTTCCATGATGTATTGCGGGTTGGCCAAAGTATATTTCTCCACCGATTGAAGAAAATCCGTATGCTCATAATCCTCCAGATAAAGGACGATGCCCGAGGCTACGTTTTTCAGCGCATCGAAAATTTTTTCCTTTGCTTCATCCGTAGTAGATACGTGCTGAATTTTCCGTATTTCTGTTCGGTTGTGAAGATACGATATGCTGACAGCCACTGCTTTCTGGCCACTGCTGGTTCCCTCTTCCCACAGAATCTCATCTACAGCATAGGCCGCGATGGGATTGTTTTCCAGCGTTGCCTTGACTGCCTTTTTCATTTCCTTTTCAAAATGGCTGGAGGCATATTGGGAAATGTAAATGATACCGTTTTCTGTGCCGTTTTCTGCCATGCCCGCCAAAGCTGTCAGCAGCTCGTCATAATTGGTTGCCTGAAGCATGTCCTCGTCCCCGGGGTTTTCCTGTATTTGGTGAGGAGATGTCCAAAGATAATTGCCATCTAAAATGGTATGACAGCCGCTCAAAAGCAAACACAGACAGGCGCACAGAATAAATAAGCGTTTCATGAATGACTCCTTATCTCAGAGAGATTCTTTGCTGTAACGGGAAAAGCCGTCTCCCAAAACTTGGTGAGCTTCCTGCAAAATAATGAATGCATTGGGGTCAATCTCCACCACCAGCCGCTTCAGCTCCGCAATCTGCTGCCGTTTTACCGCGGTTAGAATGACTTCCCGATCCTGATTGGTGTAAGTCCCCTGTCCGTGGAGATATGTGGCACCTCGGTCCAGCTCAGCAGCAATGGCTTGCGCAATGGCTTGATGCTGCGAGGAAATAATCAGCGCCACAATGGAATAGTCGAAGCGATAAACCACAGCATCCAGCACTTTGCCGGTGATAAAAATGGCAATGCCGCTGTATAAGGTGCTGCTCATATTCTGAAAGGTAATACCAGTTAAGACTGCAACCAGCAGATCAAAGCAGATGCTGATGGTGCCGATGGGCATACCCTGCATTTTCCGTTTCACAAGCCGGACGATGATATCCGAACCGCCGGTAGAAGCGCCCACTGCGTAGACCGTTCCCAGTCCTAAACCGCACAAAACCCCGCCATAAACAGCACCCAGCAGAGGCTCAGTTTGCGGTGCAGGCAGAGCCTGCAGCAAATCCAATGCCATAGAGCTGGCAAGTACACCGATCAGCGAGCCTAAGAAGAAGGTTTTTCCTATTTTAATTCCTCCCAAAGCAAATAAAGGAAGATTCATAAGAATAGTGACAGTACCCACTGAGCCGATTCCCAGCAAATGCACAAGAATCATAGAAAGGCCCGAAAGGCCGCCTGCATTTAAATTGTTGGGAAGCAAAAACAGGTCAAAGCCCACGGCAAACACAACGCAGCCAATGGAAATTTTCACGACCCACCAAAGGGTGCTGAGTACGTTTTTCATGGATTCCTCCGGTAATTATACTTCAAAGCTAATTTGCTTTTCCGGAGCGTCCTCCGGTTTCAAAACCGCGCCCGCAGAGGGGACAGTTCTGGTGCGGTAGCGGCTTTGATTGGCAATACCGCTGCCGGACGCCAAAACGGCATGGGTGACTCCCGCTTTCTTTTTCAGGGACATGACACTGACACCCTGGGTATTCCGGGTAGTCTTTGGCAGGAGCTGCGCCGTGGAGAAGATCACCGCCCGGCCGTCATTGGAGTAAACCGCCACCTGCTCGTCAGCAGACAGAGCCATGGCAGATTTCAGCGGACTCTTATCTGAGTAAGCACCGGTGAGCTTCTTGCGGTTGGTTTTGGTTTCGTAGGCAGACAAGGGCACCTTTGCCACCTTGCCGTTTTCAAACACAAACAGCACAAAGCCCTTGTAGTCCCCCGGCAGAAGCACCTGCAGCACCGATTCACCCGGCTCAAAGCCCAGCTTCTGGGGCAGATAATCACCCAGGAGGGATGCCTTGGAGTCTTCAAAGTCCGACAGGCGGGATTTATAGCACTGGAACTGGTCGGTAAATACCAAAATTTCCGCCTTATTGGTAGTTTCAACAGAGAATGCAAGGCTGTCGCCTTCCTTAAACTTCTGCTCGCCGGACATACGAAGCGTCTGATTTAAGGATGCTGCGGTGATTTTTTTCAGATAGCCTTCCTTGGAGACGAACAGCGTTACGGGATAGTCGGGAGTATCATCCTCTTCTTCCTCGGGCTCGATTTGCTCGGAAGCGTAGAGAATCTCCGTCTTTCTGGGCTGGCCGTACTTTTCGCTGACATTTTTCAGCTCTCCAATGATGACTTTTTGCAGCTTGCTGTGACTCTTGAGGGTGGAATTGAGATCCGCAATCTCCTTTTCCAACTCTGAAATCGCCTTAGTCTGCTTCAAGATATATTCTTTGTTGATATTGCGCAGTTTAATCTCCGCAACATAATTTGCCTGCACTTCATCAATGCCGAAGCCGATCATCAAATTAGGGATCACTTCGTTTTCCAGTTCGGTCTCCCGGATGATGCGGATGGCTTTGTCAATATCCAGAAGAATCCGCTCCAGACCTTTCAGCAGGTGCAAGCGCTCTTCTTTTTCCTGCACCTGGAAATAAATGCGGCGCATCACGCAGTCTGTCCGCCAGGCAGTCCATTCCTCTAAAATCTCACCGATGCCCATAACTCTGGGGTTGCCTCCGATGAGGATGTTGAAATTACAGGCAAAGCTATCCTGCAGGGAGGTCAAGCGGAACAGCTTCTGCATCAGCTTTTCCGGCTCTGCGCCTCGCTTTAGGTCGATGGTCAGTTTCAGACCGTTCAGGTCGGTTTCATCACGCATATCCTGAATTTCCCGGATCTTGCCGGCCTTGATCAGCTCTGCCACCTTGTCCATGATCACTTCGATGGTGGTGGAGTAAGGAATTTCATAAATCTCAATGCGGTTGCCGTCCTTCTGATAGCGCCATTTTGCCCGGAGTTTGAAGCTGCCCCGGCCGGTGGAATAAATTTCCCGGGTAGCGGCTTCGTCGAACAGCAGTTCTGCGCCGGTGGAAAAGTCTGGGCCCGGCAGAGTTTCCAGAATGTCGTGGTCGGGATTTTCCATTAGCGCGATAGTGGTATCGCAAACCTCTTTCAAGTTGAACGAGCAGATATTGGATGCCATGCCGACTGCGATGCCCTGGTTGGCAGACACCAGCACATTGGGGAAGGTGGTGGGCAGCAGGGCCGGCTCTTTCATGGTGGCGTCGTAATTATCCACCATATCCACCGTGTCGGAATCGATGTCGCGGAAAAGCTCAGTACTGATGGAATCCAGCTTTGCCTCGGTATAACGGGAGGCGGCGTAGGCCATATCCCGGGAATAGACCTTGCCGAAGTTACCCTTGGAGTCCACAAAGGGGTGCAGCAGGGTCTCGTTACCCCGGGCAAGGCGCACCATAGTTTCGTAAATGGCAGCATCGCCGTGGGGATTTAGGCGCATGGTCTGACCCACAATGTTGGCAGACTTGGTGCGTCCGCCATTCAGAAGACCCATTTTGTACATGGTGTACAGGAGTTTCCGGTGGGAAGGCTTAAAGCCGTCGATTTCCGGAATGGCCCGGGAAACGATCACCGACATGGCATAGGGCATATAGTTGATTTCCAGGGTTTCGGAAATGGCCTGCTCGGTGGTGGATCCCACCAAGCCCATGATGCCGTCGGTGTTGACTTTTTTCTGATTCTGTTCCGGTTCTTTTTTCTTTCGTGCCATGTGGAACCTCTCTTAGGAAATATCGGCCAATTCCAAATACTTGGCGCCGTTTTCCGCAATAAAATTCTTTCTCTCCTGAAGATTATCTCCCAGGAGAACGTCGAAATAATGGCTGGTGCGCTCCGCATCCTCCGGCATGACCTTGATGAGCCGCCGGGTCTCAGGGTTCATGGTAGTCATCCACATCATCTCGGGATCGTTTTCGCCCAAACCTTTGGAACGCTGGATGGTCACCTTTTTGCCCTCCAGATCCTTCAGGATCTTTGCCTTTTCGGATTCATTGTAGGCAAACCAGGTCTTGTCCTTGCAGGTGATTTCAAACAGGGGGGATTCTGCAATATACACATATCCATCCCGGATCAGCGTGGGGCACAGCCGGTACAGCATGGTCAAAATCAGGGTGCGGATCTGGAAGCCGTCCACGTCCGCGTCAGTACAGATGACCACCTTGTTCCAGCGAAGCTGGGAAATATCAAAGGAGGAAAGCTCCTTCGCTTTTTTGCCCTGCACCTCCACACCGCAGCCCAGCACTTTCATGAGGTCGGTGATAATGGGAGAAGCGAAGATCTTGGTGTAATCCGCTTTCAGACAGTTAAGGATCTTACCGCGCACCGGCATGATTCCCTGGAATTCCGCATCCCGGGACAGCTTGACAGAGCCCAATGCGGAGTCGCCCTCCACGATATACAGCTCCCGGACATCCGTATCCCGGCTTCGGCAGTCTACGAATTTTTGCACCCGGTTGGCAATATCCACCTTGGCGGAAAGGTTCTTCTTGATGTTGCTCTTGGTTTTTTCTGCGCTTTCCCGGGCCCGCTTGTTGATTAGGATCTGCTCTGCTGCCCGATCGGCATCCTGCTTATTTTCTATAAACCAGACCTGCAGCTGCTCCTTAAAGAAAGCGGTCATAGCCTCCTGGGTAAACTTGCTGTTGACACTCTTTTTGGTCTGGTTTTCAAAGCAGCCGATGGTGGAAAAACAGTTGGTCACCATCACCAGACTGTCCTGAATGTCCTGGAAAATGATCTTGTTTTCGTTTTTGGTATACTTGTTGGTATCCCGCAGGTACTTGTCAAAGGCGGCGGTAAAGCCGAGGCGAACCGCCCGGTCGGGGCTGCCGCCGTATTCCAGCCAGGAGGAGTTGTGATAATATTCAATATGGTTCAGCTGCTTGCTGAAGGTAAAAGCGGCTGTGATTTTCAGTTTCATTTCCGGCCGGTTTTCCGCATCCCGACCCCGCCGTTCGGTTTCCCAGAATACGGGCATGGTGAAGGACTGGTCACCGGTCAGTTCCTCCACGTATTGGCGGATGCCATCTGCGTAGCAAAACTCTTCTTCTTCGAACTTCTTGCCCACCTGATTGCGGAACTTAAATGTCACGCCGGGGTTGACCACCGCTTGGCGCTTCAGCACATCCCGGTAATAGTCCACCGGGATATTGATGTCCGTAAACACCTGCCGATCCGGCTTCCAGTGGAAGACAGAGCCGGTTTTGCGCCCCCGATCTGTGGGCTCTTTTTTCAGGCCGCCCTTGTTTCTGCCCTTTTCAAAGTGCAGATCATAGCGGAATCCGTCCCGACGGACAGTAGCATCAAAAAATTCCGAAGCATACTGGGTGGCACAGGAGCCAAGGCCGTTTAAGCCGAGAGAATACTCATAGTTTTCCCCGTTTTCTCCGTATTTGCCGCCGGCATACATTTCACAGAACACCAGCTCCCAGTTGTAGCGCTTTTCTTTCTCGTTGTAGTCCACGGGGCAGCCCCGTCCAAAGTCCTCCACTTCTACGCTGAGGTCTTCGTAGCGGGTAACGATGATGGTATCGCCGTGCCCTTCCCGGGCCTCGTCGATGGCGTTAGAGAGGATCTCAAACACCGCGTGCTTACAGCCCTCCAAATCGTCAGAGCCGAAGATAACGGCGGGGCGTTTACGCACCCGGTCTTCGCCCTTGAGCATGGAAATGCTGGAGTTTCCGTATTGTTCCTGTTTTTTGATAGCCATAGTAAATACCTGCCATACTTATCCATTTTAACAAGTATATTATATGCATTTTTTGGTGTAAAGTCAACCTTTTGGGTTTTTCGACAGAATAAAACACAATATGTAGGGGAAACAAATACGCTCCCTCTTTTTTGAGGGAGCGCAGAGAATTTGAAACCTTATAATTTATGAAATACTGGCTTGCGGTCTTCAAATGTACAGACATAGCCAAAGATTTCCTTCAGCATTTCGCAGGCCTGCATAGTGTACTGCCCTACCCGGTCGGCAGCGTGGGCATCGGAACCCACAGTGACGATCTCGCCACCCAGTTCCTTGAACCGCTTCAGATAAGCAAGACCGGGAAGGAAATCACCGCACCGGTCAACACCGCTGGTATTGACCTCCATACCCTTGCCTTTGGTAATCAGCGTCTTCATGATTTCCGTGATAATTTCCCCGTATTCTTCCAGAGGAATCACCCGGGGGCAGGGGTGGGCTTTGCATTTGCTGATATAGGTCAAATGCCCCAAAACGTCAAAATCATGGTGAAGTTTTACACAGGTAAGCAATTCCTCAAAATACTGTTTTTCCGCATCCAGGGGGTTCCGATTTTCCCAGTAAGGGGGCATATAGATGTCCTGGTCCTGGATAAAATGCAGAGAACCAAGAACGAAATCGTAATGACGCAGCCCCAGATCCTTAGTGATCTCGGCTTTGTTCCATGGGGTCAGCCCCACTTCCACACCGTTGCGAATGACGAGTCCGGGTACACATAAAGAATCGTAAGCCCGGTTGTAGTTTTCCACGGCAAAGGCAGTTTTCTCCTTTGGCAGGCAATGCATATAGTCCAGATGGTCGGTAAAGCAGATCTCTTTCAAGCCTGCCTCGGCAGCCGCCCGGGCCATCAGCTCCGGGGTGCAGCGACCGTCGTAGGAAATATTGGAATGTAAATGGTAATCAAACATAACGTTCTTCCTCCCAAAATTGCCGGAAAGCAGTGGGCAATGCGGCTGCTTTGTCAATTTCCTCCGCTGTCAGCCAGGTAAATCCGGCAATGGGCTGTGCCACTTCCAAATAGATCCCCTGCATATCCCATTGAATGTGTGTAAAAATGTGGCTGCGCTGGATCTGCCGCTTCACTTCCCGGATAGAAAACCCTAGAGTTTCCAGATGAGTAATGGCGTCCGGCACGGATAGATGCCCCAGTGTGTTGGGAAACTGCCAAAGGCCTGCCAGAAGTCCCTTGTTTGGCCGTTTTTCCAGGGCATATTTTCCGTCGCAGGACAGGATAAACAGTGTCAATTTCTCTGCGCGGCGGCTCTTTTTTGGCGCTTTCACCGGGTATGTTTCCGGATTACCCTCAGCGGCGGCTTTGCAAAAATACTGACAGGGGCAGTTTTCACAATCGGGCCTGCGGTTAGGGCCGCAGACGGTGGCTCCCAGCTCCATAAGCGCCTGGGTAAAATCACCGGCCTGATCCGGGTAAATTTCCGCTAATTTCTGCCGCACCCGGACTTGAAAGGCCGCAGAATCAATGGGAGTATCGTCGCCGGTGAGCCGGGTGATCACCCGGAGCACATTGCCATCCACCGCCGGGGTGGGGGCATCGAAGCAGATGGAGCAGATAGCGCCTGCGGTATAAGGGCCGATGCCCGGCAGTTTCAAAACCTCTTCATAGTTATGAGGAAACACACCGCCGTAATGTTCCATCAGCGTAACCGCGCATTTTTTGAGATTCCGAACCCGGCTGTAATAGCCCAAACCCTCCCAAAGCTTGTGTAGAATGTCGTCGTCACATTCTGCCAGGGTGGCAATGGTGGGCAAGGCGGCAAGGAAACGGGCATAGTACCCCTTTACAGCTTCCACCCGGGTCTGCTGCAGCATGATCTCCGACAACCAAACATGGTAGGGCTGCCGATCCTGCCGCCAGGGAAGATCCCGCCTATTTTGTTGATACCAAGGGAGCAATGCCCCAGGCAGTTGGGAAAATCTGTCTTGTTCCAATGGGGCCGCCTCCTTTTGTTTTTTTCTATTATACATCAGCCGATCGGAGAGTGTCAACCGACTCTGTCGGGTTGGTTTTGACAAATGGGGGGATTTCTGTTAGAATAGGATAAACTAAATTTCGGAGGGATTCTCCATGAATCGACGGCTTTTGCGGCTTGCCGCTTTCCTTTTCATCTTCACATTGCTTTTCTCC
>JAZOUU010000105.1:0-5009 GCA_045658365.1 Faecousia sp.
CCTTACTTTTCACAACACGACTTGTTTTCGCATCCACAATCAATGGATGTCAGTTCCTTTAGTAACCCCGCAGCAACCTTTGCGCCCTCTGCTGAAATAGAATAGTGCATCCATTTGCCTTCCTTGCGACCAACTACAACACCGGAATCGCAAAGGATCTTCATATGGTGGGAAAGCGTTGGCTGCGTAACATTGAGTTCGTCAAGCATTTTGCAGGCACACTTTTCGCCGCTTGTCAGCATCTTCAAAATGCGGATACGATTTTCATCACAAAAAGCTTTGAAGATCAATGCCGTTTTTCTTTCGTCCACTCGACACACCTCCCATAGACGTTTATCTATATATCATTATATTCAACACATAGATGTTTGTCAATAGGTAACGATGATTTTTTGCAGAAATGTCATCCTTGAAGGACGATATCAATTTCATGTGAGAGTTCGAATTCATACGCAAAACTGCCGAAAATATCTTTTTTGTAGCCCATAGACAATAAAAATACCACCCAAAAGGGTGGTATTTTTATTGGTATAGGGGTATATTCTTTTTGGCGGAGAGTGTGAGATTCGTTTGCATTTACTTCCTCTATGTGAGGAAGTAAATTATGGTTCGGCTCCGTCGAGCCGTCGCCGGCGGCGCTCACTCGCGCCGCATTAAGTTATTCGAATCTCCCCTCTTTTTTCCCTCAAAAAGAAAGCCACCCTTATGGGTGGCTTTCTTTTTGGCGGAGAGTGTGAGATTCGAACTCACGGTGGGTCGCCCCATCACCAGTTTTCAAGACTGGCTCCTTAAACCGCTCGGACAACTCTCCATACGCGTCAATATGATACCATCCAGCCCCTGAAAAGTCAAGGCGCAATCATGGTTCTGCCTGGGGTCCCTCCAAATCCGACATAATTTTTGACATCCACCCGCAGCCATGCTATACTTTAACAGAAAGGCGGTGTAACATTATGCCAAAAGCTATCTTGTTTGATCTTGACGGCACGTTGACGGATTCCGGTGAAGGGATTATTAAAAGTGCGGAATATGCGCTTCAATATTTTCAGCTGCCTGTTCCGGATTGGGAAACAATGCGTGTATTCGTAGGCCCTCCCCTTCGGGATACTTTTGCCGATTTCGGTGTTCCAAAGGACCGGCTGGATGAAGCCGTTGCAGTATATCGGGAGCGATATATCCCTATTGGCATCTATGAGAACACCCCCTACCCCGGTGTGGAAACGCTGCTTTCACAGCTGCGGCAACAGGGTCACCGGCTCTTCGTTGCCACCTCTAAACCTGAATGGATGGCCGTGGATGTGCTGACCCGTTTTGGCCTTGCTTCCTGCTTTGAGAACATCGCCGGCGCTACCATGGATGGCTCCCGGGACACAAAGGCAGACGTAATTGCCTATCTTCTGGGTCAGGTTGACACTGTGGATGAGGCAGTCATGGTGGGCGATACCGCCTTCGATGTCATTGGTGCCGCTGCCCATAAGATTCCCTGCATCGGCGTGGATTGGGGTTACGGCAAGGTTTCGGACATGCTGGAAGCCGGGGCTGCAGCCATCGCCGGTTCTATGGAAGAATTATTGGACCTTCTGAATAAATAAAAGGCGTGCTAAGCACGCCTTTTTTATGCAGGAAAAACATTAGTAACCAAGATTACCACAGGAATAGCCAAAGAGAACAGGCTCACCAGCCAGGGAGTCAATACTCTGCGGGAACCAAACATCAAAAGAAGGCACAGAGCCGTCAGAGCTACTGGCCCCAGCACCGCCAATTCCCGGGCCACCTGCATAGTGAGTTCTCCGTCATTTCCCAGGGACAGTCCCACAACCGCTGGTAGATGGCTCTCATTATAAATCGCAAGGTACACCGCGCCCCAGCCAACAGGTATAGCCAAAATCACCTTGCGCATACGGCTTAGAAAACGCCATATGACCATAAAAGCGTCCGCTAATTCTCCCATGAAATGGGTCACTTTCTGCACCGTGGGTTCCGCCTTGCGGCAAAAATCCTTCCATATATCCATTGCCTTATCGATGAATTCCATAGGCCACCTCCGAGTGTATCGCTGAAACGATTCTATCACAAATAGCGAAAGTATGCAACCAGTGTGTTGCAAGTTTCTGGAAACACACTAATAGTCCGTTTTATTGTACTCATCATATTGTATCCTTTGAGCATACAATCAAACAAGGAGGATACAACTATGAATCAGTTCAATCATCGCAACACAACCGGCAAAATCATTTCCTTTCGCCGCCGCAGAGCGCCGGTCTATCCCAATGCCGCAGAGCGGGGCTACTATGCCCACCGTCTGCTGGATTATGCCCTGACCGCAGCCGCCAGCGCAGGAATCGTCACCGCGCTGATGTGCATGTTTACCTTTTTCTGATCAGGGCCGCTTATTTTCCCGGTACAGCGCAGCAAGGCCCTTCACGATCAAATCTTTATCGTAGATCATAGGCTTTTTGCACAGCGGCGCAATAAACTTAGCAATACCGCCGGTAACCACCACCGTGGCTTTCTGCTGGATTTCTTCTTCCATCCGATCGATCATGCCGTCCAGCATGCACGCTGTTCCCATCATAATGCCGCTTCGCATACATTCGATGGTGTTGCGGCCAATGGCCCGCTTAGGTTGATCCAGCTGAAGTCCCGGCAGCAGCGCGGTACGCTCTGTCAACGCATCCATGGAGATTTTCACACCGGGGCAGATACATCCGCCGATCAAGGCGCCGGTAGCATCCAGAACCACCATGGTGGTGGCAGTGCCCATATCCACGATGATCATGGGTGGCTTGTGTTCCTGCAGAGCAGCCACGCTGCCCACCACCAGGTCTGCGCCAGTCTGGGCAGGATTCTCGATCTTGATATTCAAACCGGTTTTCAGCCCGGGACCCACCACAAGACTGGTCTTCCCTGTCAGCTTTTTAATGGCGGTCTGCAAGGAATTTAGCACCTGGGGAACCACAGAGGCGATGATCGCCCCCTCGATCTGCTCCGCAGGAATATGGTAGACCTCCAGAATCATTTTCAAATCAATGCAGTATTCATCGGAGGTCTTTGTGGCATCTGTCCGGAGCCGGGCTTCGAACACAATTTCGGTATCCTCAACGCCACCCAAAACGATATTAGAGTTGCCGATATCCACCGTTAAAATCATTTACTTCCCTCCAAATCCGCCTGCCGCAAAATCCGGCAGGTTTTGATTTTATCTCCTTCTGTTTCAATGAGTCCCACGCTGCCACCGTCAGAGCCGCAGCTTCCGGGATTCAGCACCCACAGCCCATCCTCTTCCTGCCTGCAATATGGGATATGGGTATGTCCGTATAGAACCGCCTGGGCATTTTCTTTCCTTGCATCCCGCAAAAGGCCGCCAATTCCGGATTTCACATGGTGATTATGCCCATGGGTCATGTACAGTTTTACTCCGCAAACCGAGTAGCACAGCATTTCCCGATACAGTCCGCTGCCGCGATAGCGGTCACAGTTACCACCAACGATATGAAAAGGCAAATGGGGATTCTCCTCTGCCAAAGCCTGCCCATCGTCGTAATAATCTCCAAGGTGTACCACCGCATTGGGTTTTACCGACGCCAGGGCCGCGCGCATAAACCGCAAACCAGCGTGGGAATCAGACATTACAAGAATTTTCAGCATTCCCATCTCCCCCTGCATATTTTTATTAGTATAACACATATCAGCCGGAATTTCTACCACCTAACCCGTTATTTTCGTTTTTTTCCGCTGCACAAACCCCGCCTGCTTCACATATACTAATGCAGAAGAAACCAAGCCGTGGACAGGAGGCAACGATATGGATCAAAAACAACCCCTTTCGGGATTTTCTACCGACCAGGCAATGGCTCTGGCACAGAGCGAAGCAGGTAAAAAACTATTTGCGCTATTGCAGGAAACCAATGGCGATCAACTGCAAAAGGCCATGGAGCAGGCAGCCGCAGGCAACTATCAGCAGGTAAAGGAAACCATGTCCTCGCTGATCACTTCCCCGGAGGCCAAAGCCCTCTTGAAAAAAATGAGGGAATAAACTATGGATGAACTGGAACAAAAGCTGAATTCTATCCTGGGTAACCCGGAAATGATGTCCCAGCTTATGACCATGGCGCAATCTCTGGGACAATCGCCGAAAAGTGCGGAGCCGGAGCCTCCAAAAGCGCCCAGTCTTCCGGCTCTGGGGCTCCCTGCAGGCATGGACATAAATATGCTGCAGAAAATTGCTGGCATTGCATCCCAGGCCGGCATTGACCGAAATCAACAGGCGCTGTTAAAGGCCTTAGCGCCCTACTTAAATCACGGCCGCATTGAAAAACTGGAAAAGGCAATGCGGGCTGCGAAAATCGCAGGCCTTGCCACCACGGTTTTAGGCAGCAGTATCCCCTTACTTCAATCTGGCAGGTGAATACCATGTATAACCGATACATTCCGCAGCCGGACGGCTCATACCGGAAAAACCGCATGACTGAGCCGGAGGCTGCCAGACCGCCCCAAAGACCCAGATCTCAAAACCAACACCAAAGACGGGATCCTCCCGACGAAACCGGCCCCTGCGTTCCTCCCCCGCCACCTGAACCAAAGCCATGTAAAACCAGAGAGCCCCAGCACACCGGTATTTTGGATTATTTCCGCAATCTCTTTCCCGGAGAGTTGGACACAGGGGATTTATTGGTCATTATCCTTCTGCTGCTGATGGCAGGAGACTGCAAAGGTAACGACCACACCGCGCTGCTGACCCTTGTGCTTTACTTACTAATGTAAAAAAGTACGCTGTCCAAAAGACAGCGTACTTTTGTTATTTTGCAAGGAAACCCACTTTTTTATAGACCTTACGTAAGGTCTTTTCTGCTACGTAGCTGGCTCTCTGGGCGCCGTCGCGGTAGACACTTTCCAGATACCCCTTATCCCCCATCAGCCGCAGGGACTCTTCCCGGATGGGCCGCAGATGCTCCACCACTGCCTCGCCAACAACGGGCTTAAACTTGCCGTAGCCCTGGCCTGCAAAT
>JAZOUU010000106.1:0-2333 GCA_045658365.1 Faecousia sp.
ACCGGCAGATCTGGTAGCAGATAAACAGCAGCAGAACAAAAATACAGGTGAAAAATCCTACATAGTAGTTTGCAAATACGGACAGTGCCAAGGTGATGGTATACAGGAAAAACTTTTTATCCCGCAGCAGAGAAATAGTGCCCAATGCCACCAGGGGAAGCAATGCGAAGGTATCCATCCACATAATGTTCCACTGATAGCCCAGCGCCCAGGCGCAGGTGCCGTAGAAACAGCCAAACAAGGTAATGGACAGGTCGTTCTTGCCAAACATTTTTTTGAGGAAGATGGCGAAGAACATGCTGGCAAGGCCAATCTTGATGGGGGTCAGCAGAGAAAAATAGGGCAGAAGCCAGTTTTCCGGAACAAACACGGTCAAAAGATTCAGCGGGGAGGCCAGATAATAGGAGATGAGGCCCAGATAATCCATGCCCATACCTACGCTCCAGTTATACAGCAGAGAGTCGCCGCTGAGGAGGGCTTCCCGATATGCTTTAAAGAAGGGATAGTATTGATGATACATATCGGAATATAGCATGGAGTATTCGCCGAAGGGGGTATACCCCCCAATCATCATTACAATCAAAATGCCGATGACCGGGAAAGCAAAGGCCAGCGCCGTATAATTCCATTTTCCGTACTTGAGCCGTGGTAAATTCATGGTAATCCCCCAGATTTTTTAAATAATATGTTATTCTACCACAGAAACTACCCGGGGTAAAGGGTGATGCGGAAAAATAAATAAAAAAGATTCCCTGCCGCGGTTTGCAGCAGGGAATCAAAGAAAATATTACAAAATCAGACAAATCAGTCCCGTAGCGCCCTCGTTGACGATCCGGGTCAAACTGCCCCGGAATTTCTCCCGGACATCCTCCGGCAGGCGGATCACCTTGGCGGTGAGTCCCTCTCGAATCAATTCATAGACGGACTTGCCGAAAATATTGCTTTCCCACATTTTTTCCGGGTCTTCTCCGGTTAAGTAAGAGATCAAATCCTGGGATTGCTTCTCGCCCCCCACCATGGGGCTGATCTCCGTGTCAATATCCACCCGAATCATGTGGATGGAGGGCGCGCCGGCTTTCAGCTTGACACCGAATGCGCCATTTTTCCTTAACAGCTCCGGCGGCTGCAATGTCATTTCTCCGGCGGTGGGCATGACGATGCCGTAGCCGGTGGCTTTTACAGAGGACAGTGCGTCGGAAATCTTGTCATACTCCTGCTTGACCGCAGATAGCTCCGCCAGCAGCGAAAGCAGCTGGGCATCTGTCTGAATGGGAATGCCCGCCTTGGCGCTGAGGATCTCGTAGAAAAGGGCCTCGGGGAAGCTCAAGGCGCAGGAAACTGTGCCTGTGGCCAAATCAATGCTTCGCACCGTCATATCCAGCACCTGCTCCAGATTCTTCAAACCGGACAGGGCAGCTTCCGCCTGCCCCAGAGTGGTAATTTGACGGGCGACGCTGAGAAGGGCCTCATAGAGCGCAGATTTTACCGGGTGGTCGTGCTCCAGAGCATCCATCCATCGGGGCAGATAGATCTGCAGCTCCTGCATGGGGAATGCGTACAGCAATTCCTGCAGCAGCTCGGCAATGTCCTCCCGGGTCATGGCCTGGCAGTCGGCGATGGCTGCATCCAGCCCGTGGGTCTTGGAAATATGTTCCTTCACAGCCCGGGCAGCCTCTCCGCCGGGCATCCGAGAGTTGACAATCACCAGAAAGGGTTTTCCTGTGGCTTTCATATCCGCAATGGCCCGGGTTTCCGCCCCGATGTAGTCAGAGCGGGGGATGTCGGTGATGGTGCCGTCGGTGGTCACCACGAGGCCAATGGAGCAATGCTCATCCATGACCTTTTTCGTACCCAGCTCCGCGGCGTCGGTCAGGGGGATTTCATAGTCGAACCAGGGGGTGGTTACCATTCGGGGGGCTCCGTCTTCTTCTGCCCCCACAGCGCCGGCGACCATATATCCCACAGAGTCGATCATGCGCACCCGCAGCTGGGCTTTTCCGTCGGGGGTAATCTCCACGGCCTCCTCGGGGACAAATTTTGGCTCTGAGGTCATGATGGTTTTTCCTGAGCCGCTTTGGGGCAGCTCATCCCGGGCCCGTTCCTTGCGGTAGGGGTCATCAATGCCGGGGATCACCAGTTCTTCCATAATCCGTTTGATCAGTGTGGATTTTCCCGTACGCACCGGGCCTACCACGCCTACGTAAATATTGCCGCCGGTTCTGGCAGCAAGCCTTTCATAGATGTTATCCATAGCCAGCCTCCTCATCCGGCAGGAGAGAAAGGCTCCTGCCATGGTCTACCACAGAGTATGTCCGGCTTGGACAAAATAGAAC
>JAZOUU010000107.1:0-5164 GCA_045658365.1 Faecousia sp.
CTCAGCGGTCAGGTCAACGTCCTGAACGACGCCCTTCTTCTCCTTCATCTCGTCGATGAGGATCTCGAAGTACTTCTTGCCGACTTCCATAACGACGTCGGAGTACATCTGGATGAAACGGCGGTAGCAGTCGTAAGCCCAACGGGGATTGCCGGACTTAGTAGCCAGAACCTCAACAACCTCTTCGTTCAGGCCCAGGTTCAGGATGGTGTCCATCATACCGGGCATAGAAGCACGAGCGCCGGAACGGACGGAGACCAGCAGGGGGTTCTCCTTGTCGCCAAACTTCTTGCCGGTGATGGCTTCCAGCTTGTCGACGTTGGCCATGATTTCAGCCTGGATGTCAGCATTGATCTGACGGCCGTCCTCGTAATACTTGGTGCAGGCCTCACTGGAGATGGTGAAACCCTGAGGAACGGGCAGACCGATGTTGGTCATTTCTGCCAGGTTGGCGCCCTTGCCGCCCAGCAGTTCCCGCATGGAACCGTTGCCCTCGGTGAACAGGTAAACATACTTGTGCATTGGAATAACTCCTTTCATTTGTTGGACAAACCATTTTCGCCCATTTTTTTGCATTTTTGGATTCTTTTATTTAGTGCCCACATAGTATAACATGTTGAGGCTAAAAATGCAAACATTTTTCTGACTTTTTCATTGATTTCCTTAGATTTTTCGAAAAAACGGAAGAGAGCTGTCGGACTTTTTCCGCCCAACAGCTCCCTGTGTTCAAAATTCCCGCACCAACGCCTTCACAAGGCCGATAATTTCCGCCTCAGTACCGTCGATGGGATCATAATTTTCGTTTTCCGGCAAAAGCCAAACCTGCCCGTTTTTTCTGGACAGCCGCTTCACCGTGGCTTCGTCCCCGATCCGGGCCACCACGATCTGCCCGTCATTTGCGGTCTGCTGGGGGCGCACCACCACCAGATCTCCGCTGAAAATGCCGGCATTTATCATACTGTCGCCCCGGACCCGGAGGGCAAAGCAGGAGGGATCTCCGTCCCAGCTCAGCGCGCCCTCTTGATTTTCAATGGCCAGAATCGGCATGCCTGCCGTGACCACGCCCACCACCGGGATCTGCCCCGGACGGACATTGGTCACCACCGCCCGCTTGCGGCCCTTGCCATCGGGAGTGAGAAGCAGGCCCTTTTCCTGCAGCGCCCGGATATGGTAGCTGACGGACGCGGTGGAGCGCAATCCCACCTCCGCGCCGATTTCCCGGACAGAGGGGGCATAGCCGTTTTCCTGCACAAACCGGTTCACGTATTCCAAAATTTCCTGGGCCTTGTTGCTGGTTCTGGGCATTTTTACCCCTCCCTACGCTTTATTTCTATTATTATAGCACATATGAACGAAAAAGAAAAGGGGGATTTTCTATTTTTCTGCACCTTTTGCGGCGCAAATGCATATAAGTAAGCAGGAAGGAGCGATGGATATGGAACCCTACGACGGCCAAATGGCCCAGCGGGTGTGGCAAAGAGTGCGGGGGGCGGAAGAGCCGATCCTCTCCCTGCTGACTCTGGAATCCCAGGCCGCCGCGGCCTATGGACAGCTTGCCCGGCGCTTGCCAAAACACCGGAAGCAGTTTGAAAGAATGCTGCAGCAAACCCAGTATCACATAAAATGTCTGCGGGGCATGGGATACCTTACTTCCGGCGTCCGTCCGGCCCGGCTGCCTCTGAAGCCCCGGCAGGAGACCACCGCGGGCCTGCTGCGAACCTGCTACCTGCACAGCCTGAAGGCGGCGGAAGGCTACGCCCGGCACCAGGATAACCCGGAATATGGAATCGTTTTTGCCCAGCTTGCCCAGGAAAAACGGCTGCACTGCGCGCTGCTGCTGGCCCTTTTAGGCGGCGATTCCCCAAAAAACAACACCCGGTGAGAACCGGGTGTCTTTTGTGTTACCTACAATTCCTGTATTCGGAAATACCGCCCTGTGGATTCTCCGCAGGGCGGCTGTTTATTTGTTATTTAATGCAAATTTCATGCCGTATTCAAACATTTTCATGCCCACATTTCGCTCGATTGTCATCAACGAGTGGATAATGACCTCCACATCCTCGTCCTCATCGATCACGCCCAAGCGGTCGCACAGACGCTCATAGGCAGCCAGCATTTTGCAGTAGCAGTTCATGCAATCACCGCCATCATGAAACAGGTTCTCCACCCCCGGCACCCGGAATTCCTTCCGCATTGTACCGGTCAGCGTGGCATAAACCGCTTCGATTTGCCCCCTATTCATTCTCGTCCCCCTTGCTTAGTGTCCGTATATAAACACTATTTTTGTATGCATTTTACGGCAATAATGTAAGAAAGTCAAGTGGCAAGCAAGGATGTGATGGTATTATGATCAAATATGACCGCCTTTGGAAAACAATGGAGCGGCGTGGTATTACACAATATGATCTGTATACGCACCATGGGGTGAATCGCTCCCTGTTAGATCGCCTGCGCCACAATCAAAATATCGAGGTAAACACGATAGATCGGCTTTGTAATGTTCTTAATTGCCGTGTTGAGGACATCATGGAGCATTTTCCCGACGAAAACTGCTTCTAAAAAACAAAGAAGCGCCCGGTGAGAACCGGGCGCTGTTTCTATGCTCTTGGTTTACATAACATCTTCCGTGTCATTAAAGGCCATGGGGTCAAAGGTAATTACGGTGTAGATCCGCTGACCCTCCTGCCGGCTCAGCGCCGTCTCCAGCCGCTGCTTGATCTCCGATTCCCGGCCCTTCCATTCCTCCGGCAAGGGTACATCAAAAATCAGATTGGTATGCTCCGTACCCCTCACCATGCGGAAATCATGGGGGCGCATCTGCCGGTCCATTTCCGAAAGCTGCTGGCGAACTGCCTGCTGCAGCCGGTTGCTCTCCGGATCGTCGGTGACGATGGGGTCATAATGGATCACCAGATGGACATTATGGCTTTCCAAACACTCCCGCTCCATATCGTCGATCAATTCGTGACACAGCAGGGGATCTTCCCGGTTATCCATCTCCACGTGGAGGGTGGCGAACCGCTGTCCTGGGCCGTAATCGTGCACCATCAAATCATGGTAGCCCAGCACCTTGGGCTGGCTGCTGACATAATCCACAATCAGCCGCCGCAGCTCCGGGCTGGCTGCCTCTCCCAACAGAGGGCTGACGGTTTCCTTGGCCAGCATTGCGCCGCTGTAAAGGATAAACAGCGCCACCGCCAGACCCACATAGCCGTCCACCCGCCAGGAAGTAAAATGCTCCACCACAGCCGCCAGCAGCACTGCGCCGGTGGCAATGCAGTCGTTCCGGCTGTCCGCCGCCGCAGCCGCCAGAGTTTGGGATTCGATAAATTTCGCCAGCTTGCCGTTAAAGCCCGCCAGCCACAGTTTTATTAAAATCGCTCCCACAAGCACCGCCGCGGTCGCCGGCAAAAAGCTTACTGCCGCCGGGGCGAATATCTTCCCCACCGAGGTTTTGGCCAGTTCAAAACCAATGACCACGATGATAGCCGCCACCGCCAGACCGCTTAAGTATTCAAACCGGGCGTGGCCGTAGGGATGATCCTTATCCGCCGGCTTTTCCGCCAACCGGAAGCCAAGCAGGGTCACCACCGAGCTGGAGGCATCCGTCAGATTGTTCATGGCATCGGCGGTGACAGATACCGACCCGGACAGGATACCCGCCGCCAGTTTCAGCCCAAACAGCAGCAGATTACACGCGATCCCCACCGCGCCGGACAGTTTTCCCACCGCTCCGCGCTGAACCGCCGTCGGCGATTCCGACAGATCGATCTTCATCCGTCTCAATAAGCACTTTATCATAACAAACTCCTCTAAAAAGTCCTCGAAAACCCAACTCTACTCACAGTAGAGTCTGAAAATCTACTTGCAAGGGCGGCTGCTGCAGCAGGATTCTCCCAAAAACAGCGTGACTTTGCGGTCTTTCTGCCGTATGATAGTTCCACACGCAGCTTGTAATAATTATATCGGAAAATTTTACCGCTGTCCATTCTTTTTTAGGAGTGTTTTTATGTCGCAATATCAAATCATTACGGACTCCGGCTGTGACCTGCCCAAGGAAAAGCTGAATCAACTGGGCGTTACGCTGGTGCCGCTAACCGTTAACTTCCGGGGCGAGTGTCTGGAAGACTCGGTGGACGAGGGCATCAAAACCCTGTATGACGGTTTCCGCGCCGGCGAAGCCGCCACCACCTCCGCCATCAACCCCACCCGCTGGGCTGCCGCTATGGAGCCTGTCTTGCAGGAAGGAAAGGACATTTTGGTGATTGCCTTCTCCTCCGGCCTTTCCACCACCTATCAGTCCGCCGTCATCGCAGCCAACGAGCTGTTGGAAACTTATCCCCAGCGGCAGATCAAAGTGGTGGACAGCCTGTGCGCCTCTCTGGGCCAGGGCCTTCTGGTATGGTATGCATGCCAGAAACAAAGCCAGGGTCTGAGCCTGTTAGACCTGGCTGCCTGGCTGGAGGAAAATCGGATGCACCTTTGCCACTGGTTTACCGTAGACGATTTGATGTATCTAAAGCGGGGCGGCCGGGTCAGCGCCACCACGGCATTGCTTGGCACCATGCTGAATATTAAGCCGGTGCTGCACGTGGATAACGAGGGACATTTGATCAACGTCGCCAAAACTCGTGGCAGAAAAGCCGCCATTGATGCGCTGGCTGCCAAGGCTGTACAGCAGGGCTTGCCCGGACAGAATGAACTGATGTATATCTGCCACGGCGACTGTTTGGAGGATGCGCAGTATCTTGCCAAGAAACTGAAGGAAACCACCGGGGTCAAGGAGGTCTTTATCGGCTACACCGGCGCGGTGATCGGCTCCCATTCCGGCCCCGGCACTCTGGCTCTCTTCTTCATGGGCTCTGAACGTTAATTTTTAAGGTCTGCTGCATAGCGCAGCAGACCTTTTTAGTTGCGCCGGGGTCGTCCCTTGTGTTATAATATGGAAAACACCCTGGAGGTAAGAGCATGGAACACGGAATGAAAGCAGCAGAACTGTTTTTGAAGGGCTATAACTGCGCCCAGGCGGTGGCGGTGGCCTTTTCGGATATGACAGGTTTGAAAGAATCTGCATCTGCCAGAATGGTCAGCGGCTTTGGCGGCGGCATGGGACGGCTTCGGGAGGTCTGCGGCGCTGTCAGCGGAATGTGCTTTGTGGTGAGCA
>JAZOUU010000108.1:0-5250 GCA_045658365.1 Faecousia sp.
TTGCGGGGGCCCCATTTTAAGGTTGGAGAATAAGACGACTCAAAACGCAATAACGGGCGCACCCGTGGAAGCCTACCTATCGGCAACCAAGCTCCAAGGCCATGTTCCCCAGCGCCCACTATATCCCCTCTCACCAAAACAAGGACTCTCTGAACAGCTTCTTCTGAGTACTCTCCTCTTCACAGCTTTTTCCATTTCAAGAGCCATTATAGCCCCATTTCCCTGGATTTGTCAACACTTTTTCTACCTTTACCAAAAATGCTCGCCAAAGGCAACCTTATGGCGATGCGTCCTGGTGGGGTACATAGGGGAGGTGGCTTTGGCGCGCGGGAGCGCGACTCACAAACCCTCCCCTATGACGATTTCTTTGGTTACTTTCTTGTTCGGACACAAGAAAGTAACACGTCATTGTGGTGTAACTGCAATTTATTGTTTCTTTCTTGTCAGCAACATCGCCACGGCCACGGCGCTGATACCGCCAACCAGTTTGCCTACAATCACACCGGTCAGCATCTCCGGCGCAAAGCCGGCAGTGAAACCTAAGTGATCACCGAAAACAAAGGCCGCCGACACCGCAAAGGCAATATTGACCACCTTCCCCCGGTAATCCATATCCCGAACCAAGCCAAAGGTTGCAATGGAATTTGCCAAGGTCGCAATTAGCCCTGCCGCCGCCGTATCATTAATACCCAAAAAGCTGCCCAGCTTCAGCAGCGGCTTTTTCAGCAGCTTTGTCACCACATACACCAAAGGAAACGCGCCCGCCAGCACGATGGCGATGGACCCTACGGTCTGGAAGCCCTCGTCCACGCCGGTCATACCGGGAATCAGGACGAATCCTGTCAGCGCCTCCACAATGGCGGCAGCCAGACCCAGGGTAATCACCGCCACGATCAGCTTCCCGAAGATCGCAAAGCCCTTTACCATGGCCTTTTCCGCTTTCCAAAGCCCCAGAGCAATCAACGCTGCGATCAGCACGATGGGAACGAGATTTCGCAACACCATGCCGATGGGAAACCCGGAAACAACGCCGCCAGCCAACACACCCAGAGGAATGGTTACAATGCCGCTGAGAATCCCCTTGGCCATGGCTGGACGATCCTCCGGCACCAGGATCCCCATGGCCACAGGAATAGTAAACACAATGGTAGCGCCCAGCATAGCGCCGGTGACCACGCCTCCTAGCAGCGCCGCCTCAGGATCTGAAGTCAGCTCTTGCGCCAGAACGCCGCCACCCATATCGTTGGCCAGGATCGTACCGGCAAACATGGCAGGATCTGCCCCCAAAAAGGTATATACCGGCACTACCACAGGCTTTAACAAATTGGCAAGCACCGGCGCCAGCGCAATGATTCCCACCATAGCAAGGGCCAGAGAGCCCATGGCAAGAATTCCGTTTTCAAATTCCTGTCCCAGCCCGAATTTATTTCCCAGAATGCGATCCAGCGCCCCAAGCGCCGCAAAGGCCGCCATGACCGCAATCAAAATCTCATGGGCTGACATTGGATTCCTCCCCGCAGCTGCGCTTGCCGCCCTGATCCAGAATTGCCACCACCGCCGCATCCACCGGCGCATCCATGGAATACTTAGCCGCCACCGTCCCGGTGGCCAGCAGCACCTGATCGCCGCAGCCTGCCCCCACCTGATCTGCCGCCACCAATTCCTCCGTGCCGGTATCCACCACCAAAAAAGTCTGTCCTGCCAGACAGGTTGCCTTTCGTGTGGCCCATACCGAGCCGGTTACTTTTCCGATTTTCAATCCGATCCCTCCAGTATTTCCCTTGCCAGGGGTGTCATCACCGCATCCTTGCCCGGACGTTTTCCCTGCTGCCGCAGAGCGCGGGCCTCTTCCGCCGTGACCAAATGTTTTCTTCCGCCGTCGGTGAAGATAACGCCCCAGTTTTTTAGTTCCCGCTGCGCAGCCGTCAGGCTTGCCGCCAGCGCCCGATTTTTGGGTGCTTCCGGCAAGCCGGGGGTATACAGCAGCACGGTTTTCCCCTGGGCCAAGGCTGTCAGAGCCGATTCCTCAGAAAACCGCAGCAGCTGCAAAAGGCTCAGCGACCCAATGACTACCGCCTCATACTCCCCCTCCGCGACATAGCGGTAGCCGAGGTGGGCGTCCGGTTCTGTCCCGATTAGAAGCGCCCGATTCATGGTAAAATCCTCCCTAAGTCCCCTGTTTGGAATCCGCAGGCATTGGCTTCATCATAATCCAGATGGACATAGGTGGCAAAATCCGGAGAAACACGAAGCTGCACATCCTCAAAAATCAGCGGCCGCTCCGTAAACACCTGCAGGCGAACCGTTTGCTTGTCCTTTACCCCCATGCGCCGGGCATCCTCCGGAGTCATGTGGATATGCCGCTGGGCAACGATCACGCCCTGCTGCAGAGTTACCTTTCCCCGGGGCGTCTGCAAGACCGCACCGGGACTTCCCTCCACATTTCCCGACAGCCGCACCGGAGGACAAAGCCCCAGCGTCCTGGCATCTGTCAGGGAAATTTCCACTTGGGCTTCCTTCCGCTCCGGCCCCAGCACCGCCACATTCTCAAACGTACCCTTAGGCCCGACCACTGTAACGCGCTCATTGGCCAGAAACTGCCCCGGCTGGGACAGAGGGCGTTTTGGGGTCAGTCCATGGCCAAAGAGGGCCTGGGCCTGCTGCTTTGTCACATGGACATGGCGCCCGGAGGCCTCTAATTCCACAAAAATCCGCGCCAGCACAGCCTGCGCCACTTCCTGCAATTTTTGTTCGTCCATGGTTTCCTCCCTCAGCGGATCAAGTCTGCCGTTTCCGCTGTATCATCAAAATATAGAGCATGCTGCTGATACGGTTCAGCGCCCGAAGAATATCCGTTCTAGTGGGATTCCCCTCCACATCGGCAAAGGCTTTTACCCCCGCCAGCTCTGCGCTTCTGGCGCTGCACCGGCAGCGATTCAGCGCCAATACCGCCAGACCGTCCGCGACTTGCGGCATAAAATGGGGCTGACCGTAATACTCCTGGGGTCTGTGGCTTCGCTCCCGGATCTGCTGCTGGTTTAGGCCGCACAGGGATTCCTCCGGCACAGGCTCGTCCAGCACATCGCAGCGGATCAGCCGCCGTGCCAGCGCCAGAATTTCTTCCACCTGCTTTTTAAGGGGTTCCTCCAGCGTCAGTTGGCACAGCAGAAGATCTGCTTCCAGAATATCCATACAGCCCCGAAAAACGATCCTTGGATGCTGTTTGCTGACCAAAACATCTCCATTCAGATGGGTCATATGCTCCGGCTTTTCCTGCAAAATGCCGCCGCTCAGCAGACGATAAGTCTCGATTTTCGCCTCCCGGGCATCCCGAATTTCAATCCGTTCCCGGCTAAGAAAATCCCGGGCGCCAGGGGTCAGCGTATCTCCACTTGCCAGAAAGAAGACCCGCCTGCCCTCCCGGTTACGAATATTGGCCCGAACGGCCTCCTCCGTATAGAGCATCAGGCCTTAGGCGCAGGGCCTGCCTTGCGATCCTTGGGCAAAATGGCGTCCACTTCCGCATGGGGGCGGGCGATAACGTGGACAGAAATCAGCTCTCCCACCTTTTCCGCTGCGGCTGCGCCGGCATCGGTAGCTGCCTTCACCGCGCCTACGTCGCCGCGAACCATAACGGTCACCAAGCCGCCCCCTACCTGCTCCTTACCCACCAGCTGCACATTGGCAGACTTGACCATAGCGTCTGCCGCCTCAATGGCTCCGATGAGTCCCTTTGTTTCGATCATTCCCAGAGAATTTGTGTCCATATTAATTACTTCCTTTCATTAAATAAATGTTGTTTACTTTCCCAAACGTTCCAAAATGCGCGCTGCCAGACGCTCCACCAAGTCGCCATCTACCGAGAGCTTGGGCGACTCCGTCTGCTGCTCCTTGTCCCATGCCACCCGGCGAATGTTGATCAGATCCAAGGGTGAAATATTATTGGACGAGGAACTGCCCCCTACCGCGCCGCAGCCCAAGGTCAGCGCCGGGAAAAGGCCAGTGGTTGCGCCAATGCCGCCCAGAGCCGCCGGTGTATTGACCAAGAACCGGGATACCGGTATCTTTAGGGCAAATTTCCGCACCACCGCATCATCCTTGGCGTGCATGGCAAAGGTGTGGCCGCTTCCCTCATGGGTCAGCACCTCAATGGCTTTCTGAAGCACCGCTTCCTCGCTGTCCATAACGAAAAATGCCAGTACCGGGCACAGCTTTTCCATGGAATAAGGCCGGGTGGGCCCTGCCTCCTGCTCCCGGGCCACCAGCACCGCCGTTCCCCGGGGCACAGAAAAGCCCGCCATTTGCGCCAGAGTTTCTGCCTTTCTACCCACAATTTCCGGATTCAATGTGCCATTTGGCTTAAACAGCAGCTTTGCCAACTTCCCGGCTTCTTCGATGTTCATAAAATAGAACCCCTGTTTCCGGGCTTCGTCCCGGACGGTCTGCTCCATATTCTTTTCCACAATGATGCTCTGCTCCGAGGCGCAAACCGTACCGTAATCAAAGCTCTTGGACTTGCGGATGCAGGCAATCGCATTTGCTACATCCGCTGTGTGGTGGATATAGGCAGGGCCATTGCCTGCGCCCACACCGATGGCAGGCTTTCCGGAGGAATAGGCTGCCCGAACCATGGCCGGACCTCCCGTGGCCAGAATCAGCCGAACCTCCGGCGCTGCCATCAGTTCCTGACAGCCGGCCATAGAGGCAAGGCTCAGACAAGCTACGCTTCCTGCCGGTGCGCCGGCCTTTTCTGCCGCTGCCGCCACAATTCTCGCCGCCCGCAGAGTGCAGTCCAATGCCTTGGGATGGGGGGAAAACACAATGGCATTGCCGGCTTTCAGCGCGATAATGGCCTTATAACAAACGGTAGAGGTGGGATTGGTACTGGGTACAATTGCGCCAATGACCCCCAGCGGTACGCCTACCTCCCATAGCTTTTCCTCGGGGACTTCTTTTAATACTCCAACGGTTTTCATGTTCCGTACCGCAGCCGCCACCTGCTGGGATGCAAACTGATTCTTGGTGATCTTGTCCTCCACGTTGCCAAAGCCCGTTTCCCGGACAGCCAGCTCCGCCAGCTCCAATGCCGCGGACGAGAAAGCAGCTGCCACCGCCTCCACAATGGTATCCAGTTGCTGCTGGGACATTTGGGCAAGCGCTTTTTGGGCTTTTTCCGCCTGGCGGCACAAAAGTCTTGCTTCCTGCCGGGCCGCCAGGTCCTTGTCAAACTCCATATAATTCCTCCTTATG
>JAZOUU010000109.1:0-28894 GCA_045658365.1 Faecousia sp.
CCGAAAACATATGAAAGAAACAGGTTTTCTCTTCCATTTTTCTCCCTACATTGCTTGGATTCTCTTTATCAATGCGTCCAGCAGCTGCTCATAAGGCAGCTTTTCTACCTGAACGCCTTTCTCAAATATCATGCCCCAGCCGTCGCCGCCGGCAATGCCGATATCGGCCTCTCTGGCTTCCCCGGGACCATTGACCACACATCCCATAACCGCAACGGTAATGGGTTTTTGACAGTCTTTCAGCGCTTCATCCACCTGGTTTACCAAGCGGATCAGGTCAATTCTTGTTCTACCGCAGGTGGGGCAGGAAATGATGTTCACGCCCTCCTTGCGGAGTCCTGCGGCCTTTAAAATATCCTTGGCCGCGTACACCTCTTGGATAGGATCGTCTGTCAAACTGACGCGGATGGTATCCCCGATGCCATCCAGCAGCAGCGCGCCGATGCCCATGGCGGATTTGATCATGCCCATTTTGACCGGGCCGGTTTCCGTCACACCGATATGCAGCGGATAATCGCACCGACTGCGAAACAGTCGAGCAGCCGCTACCATCGTGGACACTGTGGAAGATTTCATAGATACGCAGGTATCATAAAATCCGTTCTTTTCCAGCAGCTCCAAATGCTCAAAAGCGCTTTCCACCAAGGCTTCTGCAGTGGGATGCCCGTATTTATCCAGCAATCTTTTATCCAAGCTGCCGCCGTTGACACCGATGCGAATAGGGATCTTTTTTTCCTTACATACATCCACCACAGCTTTAACACGGTCTTCTCCGCCAATATTGCCGGGGTTAATCCGAATCTTAGATGCGCCGCCTTCCGCTGCGGCAATGGCAAGCTGGTAATCAAAGTGGATATCCGCAACCAAAGGCAGCTCGCTTTCCTTGCAGATTTCTGCAAAGCCCCGGGCCGCCTCCCTGTTTTGTACGGACAACCGGGCAATTTGACAGCCGGCTTCCTTTAAGCGATGAATCTGGTCGAGAGAAGCAGAAACATCCGTTGTTCGGGTGTTCAGCATGGACTGTATGACAACCGGAGCGCCGCCGCCAATGGGCACGCCGCCGACCAGTATCTGTCTTGTCATCGCCCTCACCTCTTGAAGATCATAAAAATATCCTTAAACATAATCACTGCCATCAGCGCCAGAAGTAAAACCATACCGGCAGCATGGAGATACCCTTCATATTTGGGGTTGATTTTCTTGTGGGTGATACCCTCAATGCCCGTAGTGAGCAACAGCGCGACCACGCGGCCGCCATCCAGTGCCGGAATGGGCAGCAAATTCATTACCCCAAGATTGATGGCAATGAATCCACCGAAATACAGCATATTCAGCAGCGCATCTACCCAAGTTTTGGAGGCATCTGCCACATCGGACATTTGCTGGACTATGCCAATGGGCCCGGTCATATCCGAAAGTCCAGCCTGCCCGGAGATCAACATTTGCAGGCTGAGACGAACGGTACGCACTACGTTGATACTAGAATACCAGGTGTATTTAAGGGTAGTCCAAGGTGTTGCTTTCTCCAAAGAGAAGGAAAATCCGTAGCGCTCCGATTGCGTACCGTCCTCATTGGAAAACAGGTGCTTTTCCATGAAAAAATCATCGAGATAAACCTTTTCGCCATTCCGTTCAACCACCAGATCGTGAACATCCCCGGGATTTAAGGAAAGGATCATGGAAACATCGGACATGACGTAGATTTTTTCTCCGTCCACTTCCACGATCCGATCTCCCACCTGCAATCCACCCTCAGTATTCAAGGTGCAGCCGTTCTCAAAACCGGAAATTACAGATGTTCCGAAAGCCTGGGCAGGAGAAAATACAATGAGCAAAATCAAAAAACCCGCAATCAGATTCATTGCGGAACCGGCAACCAAAATAATCAGCCGCTTCCACCATGCCGCTTTTTGAAAAGAACGGGGATTGTCCGTGTCCGTATCCTCGCCCTCCATGGCGCAGTAGCCGCCGATGGGGATACAGCGGATGGCGTACAGGGTCTCCCCTTTCTTCTTCCTAAAAATAGCGGGGCCCATAAACATGGAAAACTCATTGACCTGCACACCGGATGCCTTGGCAGCAAGGAAATGCCCAAGTTCGTGAACAAATATCAAAATACTGAATAGTAAAATTGCAAAAAGAATACTCATAGAATCCTCATTTCAAATTGGGTTTCTTGCGGAATACATAGGCTCGGGCCAAGCGGTCTGCCTCCAGGATCTGCTCCAAATCCGGATTTTCTATAAAAGGAACAGCGTCCACCGCGCCGGAGACCAAATCATAGATATCATAAAATCCGATTTCATCCTGCAAAAACAAAGAAACCGCGGCTTCATTGGCGCCATTCATGACCGCGCAGGCATTACCGCCGGCTTTGGCGCATTGCCGGGCAAGCGCAAGGCAAGGAAAGGCTTCCATATCCGGCTTTGCAAAGGATAGATTGCCGCAGGTGGTCAGATCCAGCCGGTCTACCGGACAAGAAAGCCTTTCCGGATAGGTCAGCGCCAGCTGGATGGGCAGCCGCATATCCGGCGCGCCCAGCTGAGCCATGACCGCGCCGTCTTTCAGTTCAACCAGACTGTGAACGATGCTCTGCCGGTGAATCAGCACATCCACCTGCTCCAGCGGCAGTCCGTACAGCCGCATGGCTTCAATGACTTCCAGCCCCTTATTCATCAAGGTCGCACAATCGATGGTGATTTTAGCGCCCATCTTCCAATTGGGATGCTTCAAAGCATCTGCTCTTGTCACATTTTCCAGCTGCTCGCGGGTCATGCCGTAAAACGGTCCGCCGGAGCAAGTCAAGAGAATTCTGTCCACCTCGGTGCGGTCTGGGACACCCATTAAGCACTGAAAAATCGCAGAATGCTCGGAATCAACGGGAATGATCTCCGCGCCGCAGCGGTGGGCTTCCGCCATGACCAGCTCCCCGGCGCAGACCAGTGTTTCCTTGTTGGCAAGTCCGATGCGTTTCTTCTTCCGAATGGCAGCTAGCGTAGGCTTTAAACCCAGCATTCCTACCACCGCAGTGATGACGCAGTCTGCGCTTTCCATTGTGGCGGCTTCGATCAAGCCCTCCTCGCCCCAAGAAATCCGAATATCCAAACCCGCTATTTCTTTTTGAAGACGTTCTGCTGCCTCCTGAGTGGCCATGACAGCCAATTTCGGTTGAAACCGGCGGCATTGTTCGGCCATCCGATCAACGCTCTCTCCAGCGGTCAAGGCGGCCACGCGAATGGGCATCCGGCTAATAACATCCAGAGTCTGTCTGCCGATAGAGCCGGTAGAACCGAGAATACTAACGCAGTTAACCATTATTTCACCACCGCCGGAAGTGTGATCAGCAAGAGTTCTGTCAAAGGCGCAACGAAAATCATGGAATCAAAACGATCCAGAACTCCGCCGTGACCGGGAATGAGATTGCCAAAGTCCTTGATGCCCGTCTGCCGCTTGACAGCAGAGAAACAAAGATCGCCAAAGACGCCCATAAAAGAGCCAAGCAGTGCGTACAAAATGCCGTAAGCATAATTCACCTTGCACCCAAACCCCAGCTGCATAATCAGAAGATACACCAGCATACCGACAACTGCGGTTGCTACACCGCCGCCAACGCCCTCAATGCTCTTTTTAGGGCTGATGATGGGCGCCAGCTTATGTTTGCCGTATTTGCAGCCAACAAAGTATGCCCCGGAATCGGACAAAAAGCCAATCACAAAGGGAATTAAAATCAAATATCTTCCGTCACCTCTGGCGAATATCCGCACCAGAGCAGAAAGCATATAGGGAAGCAGAATGCCGGCGATGAAACAGATTGAGATCTTCTCAAATCGAATCTTCAGATCCGACAGCATGACTTCCATAAACAGCACAGTCATGAAAAAAAGAATTCCTGCCAGCTCCCAGGCGGTATCCGTTCCAAAGAAGGACCACAAAGGAACCATGGCCGCTGCCACCATGGAGTAAATCACCAGACGGGGATGCCGGACGGTGGCAGTATTATACAAAAATTCATAAGCGCCGATGGCGCACAAAAGGCTAAAAAGGATGGCCGTGACAACTTTCGGCGCGACAAACAAGATGACTAACAGCAACGGCACCAGCACCGCTGCGGTTATGATTCTCTTCTTCATGATTATGCTCCTCCAAACCGGCGGTTTCGCTGGTGATATTCTGTAATGGCCGCGTCCAAATCCTTGGGGCCGAAATCCGGCCACAGAACATCCATATACACAAATTCTGAATAAACTGTCTGCCAGGGCAGGAAATTGCTGGTCCGCAGTTCCCCGGAAGGGCGAATGACCAGCTCCGGATCGGGTACACCGGATGAATCCAGATATGCGCTGAACAGTTCCTCCGTCAAGCTATCCGGATCAAATTTCCCCTCTGCTACATCTCTGGCAAAGGCGCGGGCAGCGCGAACGATCTCATCCCGCCCGCCGTAGTTGAGGCAAAAGTTCACCTGTACATCATCGTAATTTCTGGATGTATTCTGGGCGTCCAGACAGAGTTTTTGCAATTCCGGGCTCAGACGGCTCAAATCACCAAAGAAGCAGAAACGGACATGATTCTTCTCCATATCCCGCATGGCTTCCCGGAGATATCTGCCCAACAAATTCATAATGCCGGAGATCTCCTCCTGGGAGCGCTTCCAGTTTTCTGTCGAAAAGGCGTACACGGTCAGATACTTGACTCCCAGAGTGCGGCAGTAATTTGCAATTTTCCGGAAAGACTCCGCCCCTGCTGAGTGTCCCGCAGATCTGGGAAGTCCTCTCTTTTTTGCCCAACGTCCGTTGCCGTCCATAATTATCGCAATATGCGTTGGCGGCTGCGGATGGTTACGATCCTCAGATACAGACATAAAAACCTCACAACACAGCAATTGGGGGCAGTTACGCCCCCAATTATAATATGGGCATTAGATAGCCATCAATTCCTTTTCCTTGGCAGCGCAGGCTTCATCCACCTTCTTGATATACTTATCCAGCATATCCTGCAGGTCTTTTTCGGCCTTTTTCTGATCGTCCTCTGTGATTTCAGAGTTCTTCTTCAGCTTCTTAACGTAGTCCATACCATCGCGGCGCACGTTACGCATAGCCACCTTAGCATCTTCTGCGTACTTTTTCACCTGCTTGGTCAAGTCCTTACGGCGTTCCTCCGTCAGCTGAGGGAATACCAAACGGATCACACGGCCGTCATTCTGGGGATTGATGCCAAGATCAGACACCTGAATCGCCTTTTCAATATCCCGCAGCAGCTTGGTATCCCAGGGCTGAATAACTAAGGTACGGGCATCGGGAGAAGAGATGGTAGCAACGCCGTTCAGGGGCGTTTCACTGCCATAGTATTCCACATTGATCCGATCCAGAACCTTGGCATTGGCCCGGCCTGCCCGAACGGAGCCAAACTCCTCATGCAGGTGCTCCAGGGTCTTGTCCATTTTTCTGCCGAATTCTTTAAAATCTACGCTCATCATTTAGTCCTCCTTAACAATTGTACCGATCTTTTCTCCGCATACAACGCGGAGGATATTTTCGGGGTCTTTGAGTGCAAAGCACACTAAGGTCATATGGTTGTCCATGGCCAGGGTCATGGCAGTAGTATCCGTTGCTTTCAGATGCTTGGCCAGAACCTCGTCATAGGTCAGCTCGTCAAACTTTACAGCAGTGGGATCTACATTGGGGTCTGCGGAATAGATGCCATCAACGTTCTTCGCCATAAGAATCGCATCCGCCTCGATCTCTACGCCACGGAGCACAGCGCCGGTATCCGTAGAGAAATAAGGATTCCCGGTACCGGCGGCAAAAATAACCACCTTGCCCTCATTTAAGTAACGATCTGCAGTATCCCGGGTAAAATACTCAGCAAATTTATTCATTTCCACAGCGGTAAGCACTCTGGCATCGACACTGTGCTTCTCCAGAGCATCCGCCACCGCAATGGAGTTCATGACGGTTGCCAGCATGCCCATGGCATCTCCATGGGAGCGCTGCATCTTATCAGCACCGTCTTTCACACCCCGCCAGAAATTACCGCCGCCAATAACCAATCCGATCTGTACACCCAAGTCACGGCATTTACGGATAACTTCGCAAACAGAATTGATAACAGTGAAATCCAAACCTCTGTGGGCATCACCGGCCAGCGCTTCGCCGCTGACTTTCAGCAGGATTCGTTTATATTTTACACTAGGCATTGTCTACCACCCCTTCTTCTATATCCTTTCCTATTTTAATATAAGATTGTTAAATTGACAACCCACAATTTTCAGTTTTGCCCATTGTTCCGAGATTTTTTACAATTTTCCCAAATCTTAAAATACTTATCAGTCAGCTCGAGCTGAATTTTAGAATTATATTTGCCAAGAGTGATGATTTTTGTTGCAAAAAACCTACCAATGGGTTATAATACCATGAATAGAAAATTTACCAAAGAAAGGGTTTTCGATTATGGCTGAAATTACCGAGAGCAAGAATTTCATCCACGCCTTTATTGAAGAAGATATCGCAGAGGGCGGCCGCTATGAAGGTGCCACGGTCCATACCCGTTTCCCGCCGGAACCCAATGGCTATTTGCACATTGGTCACTGCAAGGCGCTGATCATCGACTTCGGCACTGCGGAAAAATTCGGTGGCCTATGCAATCTTCGGATGGATGATACCAATCCCACCAAGGAAGATGTGGAATTTGTGGAAGCCATTAAGGAGGATATCCATTGGCTGGGCTTTGACTGGGGCGATCGCTTCTATTACGGATCCGATTATTTCGAGAAGGATTACGAATACGCGGTAGAGCTGATTAAAAAAGGTCTGGCATATGTCTGCGAGCTGACCCCCGAGCAGGCTAAGGAATGCCGCGGCGACCTGAATACCCCTGCCACCTCCCCCTGGCGCGACCGTCCCATTGAGGAAAGCCTGGATCTGTTCGCCCGGATGCGCGCCGGCGAATTTGAGGACAATAAGTACACTCTGAGAGCAAAGATCGATCTGGCCTCCGGAAACTTTAACATGCGTGACCCGGTGATCTACCGGATACGGCATATGCATCACCACCGACAGGGAGACAAGTGGTGCATCTACCCCATGTACGATTTCGCACACCCCATTCAAGACGCGTTGGAGGGCATTACCCATTCTCTCTGTTCTTTGGAGTTTGAGAATCACCGTCCCTTGTATAACTGGGTGGTAGAAAATGTATCCGTGCCCCACCGGCCCCGCCAAATCGAGTTTGCCCGGCTGGGTATCGACCATACGGTGCTGAGTAAGCGCAAGCTCCGTCAGCTGGTGGAGGAAGGACGGGTCGCCGGTTGGGACGACCCCCGGATGCCTACCCTCTGCGGCCTGCGCCGCCGGGGTTACACACCTGCCTCCATTCGCAATTTCTGCGATCGCGTAGGCGTTGCCAAGTCCCCCAATACCATTGAGTACGCTTTTCTGGAACACTGCCTGCGGGAGGACTTGAACGAAACCGCCCAGCGTGTTATGGCAGTCATCAAGCCTGTAAAGCTGACTATCACCAATTATCCTGAAGGTCAATCTGAATCCTTTGAAGTAGAGAACAACCCCGTGGATGAAAGCGCCGGAACCCATACCGTTACCTTCTCCCGGAATCTCTGGATAGAGGCGGACGATTTCATGTCCGAGCCCATCCCCAAGTACAAGCGCTTGTTCCCCAACGGTCCGGAATGTCGGCTGAAGGGCGCATATCTCATCACCTGCACCGGTTGCATAACCGATGAAAACGGCAATGTAACCGAAGTTCTGGCGACCTACGACCCGGACTCCAAGGGTGGCAACCCTGCTGACGGACGGAAGGTAAAGGGCGCTACCATCCACTGGGTGGATGCAAACAACTGCTGTGAAGCTGAGGTGCGGCAGTACAGCAATCTCTTTGATGACCCCGATCCCGATGCCTCCGGCAAGGATTTCATTTCCTGCCTGAATCCCAATTCTCTGGAGATCATCACCGGCTGCAAGGTAGAAAAGAGCTTGGAAAACGCCAAGGCTCCTGCCTCCTACCAATTCATGCGTTTGGGTTACTTCTGTCCGGATTCCAAGGACTCTGCACCAGGACACCTTGTGTTTAATCGCTCTGTCAGCTTAAAAGACAGCTTTAAGCCCTAACAAAAAACACCGGAAGGACTTTCCTTCCGGTGTTATTTTATTTCTTGTCTTTGATTTGCGCCTGAAGATGCATACTTAACACGGCCAGCGAGGTAGCCATGTTTTCATTTTGCACCAGAATATGATTCGGAACGTCCAAATGGGTGGGCGCAAAATTCCAGACCGCCTTAATGCCGCAGGCAATCAGCTGATCGCAAACCCCCTGAGCATAATCCGCAGGCACAGTGATGATCCCCATCAGCACTTTGTTGGAGCGGCAGAAGTTTTCCAGATGTGAGATATGATAAATCGGAGTACCTTCATCCGTCTTTTCAGCAGGAGGATTGACGTCAAACGCGGCCAGGATGTTCAATCCATAAGCATTAAAACCACTATACCCACACAGAGCCTGTCCCAGCTTTCCGGCACCAATCAGCACCGCATCAGTTGTATTATCGTAGCCGAGAAACTGCTCAATATCCTCCATCAACTGCTGGCGTGGGTAACCGATTTTGGGACGTCCGCCATCGGAAACCATGGCCAGATCCTTGCGGACCTGCACTTCACCCATATTCAGGGCGTTAGCAAGCGCCGTAGCGGAAATAAAGGGAGAGCCCCCATCGGGCATGGATTTCAAATAGGCAAGATATCCTGGCAGACGTTTCAGTACGGCCTTGGAAATTTCTGTGCGATCCATAGTATTCCTCCTAATCGATAAAGAATGATATCGATACTTATTTTTATCGATTATAGCAGGATTCCTCCCAATTTGCAAGCAAAATTTACGCACAATTGGTTTGGCGCAGGATCTCCTTTCGCAAACGAAGCATAATTCGCTTTTCAAGCCGGGAGATGTAAGACTGAGATATCCCTAATTTTTGAGCCACTTCCTTTTGTGTAAGTTCCTTTCTGCCATTCAGTCCGAATCGCATCCAGATAATCTCCTGTTCCCGTTGGGGCAGTTCATTCAGTGCCTGACGAAGCAAACACAGGTCAACGTCGTCCTCCAAAGGTTTAAATATAATATCCTCCTCCGTGCCAAGAATATCAGAAAGTAGAAGTTCATTTCCGTCATAGTCCATATTGATCGGCTCGTCCAGAGAAACTTCCGCTTTCTGTCCTGCGATTCTGCGAATGTGCATCAGTATTTCGTTCTCAATACAGCGGGATGCATAGGTAGCAAGCTTAATATTTTTCTCCCGGCGATAGGTACCGATGGCCTTAATGAGTCCGATGGTGCCAATGGAAATCAGATCCTCCAAATTGACACCGGTGTTTTCAAAACGTCTGGCTATATATACCACCAGTCGGAGATTTCGCTCAATCAAAAGCTGCTTTGCCGACTCCTCTCCCTGTTCCAACGCCACAAGTGCCTCCAATTCCTCCTGACCTTTTAGGGGCGGTGGCAGCACATCGCTTCCGCCAATATAGTAAATACCACCCTTCGGTAACAAAAAGATCTGCTGAAAAAAACGAAATAACGCCTGCATCATAATACCCCTCCTGTCAATGCCTGATAAGCTTCTTCCCTGCCAAACGAATTGGGGGCAAATGCCACCAATGTATTTGCCCGTCGTCCGTCAATCAGTACCTCATCCAGGGAAATTCCCAAAAGCATCCCACCCGGTTGACCGACCGCCCGATACGGAATTAAACGCAGACCTTTAAATTTGCCGCTCTCCAGTGTACTGATGGGATCTGACAGCTGCTCTTTATTCATACCCAACAGATCCCGGGCTACTCTCGGATCGACAATCAGCACCTGACCGCCGGATACCGGGTCGGTAAGCGTATTGCCGGAATCCCGCAAAGCAGTGATATGATACACTTTATTCTCATGTCTTAGCTGTACCATTGCATACTGCTTTGATCCGACGTTTCCTCGAAAACCAATAATGCACATTCCTGCAAGAAGCGTGGCGGAAAGAAGCAGTGAGGAAAAACTGTTTTTACCAAGTCCTATAGCAAGTCCGCCGAGAGCCATACAGAGAAAACTAAATACGATTCCTCTGCGAATCGCGCCCCTGTTAATCCCGAATGCAACCGCAGATATGATACCAAGACTTACGATTCGCCATAACAGACCCGATAGAAAGTAAAAACCTGGCAGCATGCAGATTCCTGCATAGATTCCCCCAACACCGGCAGCAAGTCCCGCACGCAAAAATTGACAGCGATAGCCGGATAAGCGATTTGTTCCCAAAAGGAGCAGAAAATCCACTCCAAAATTTAGAAGCACGACCAAATCGAGATATACTTGCATTTCCCTGCCCCCCTGACTTGATGCAAGTATAAGCTATGACAGGATAAAAGTTGGTCGCTTCCTTGTCCCATCTCCTACGCAAATAGCGCTACACAATCATAAAATTCACCTTAAAGGCATCTATAAAGAAAAGAAACGGCAGTTGATACTATCAACTGCCGTTTGAATCTGTCGATATATTTTCCTGTCGAATGACGCTGCGGATATTCTTCTCCGCTTTCATTCTTGGGGTCATGATTTCGTGGCCGCAGCCAAGACACCGGAGCCGGAAATCCGCACCGATTCGTAAAACGAGCCAGCGCTTTTCCCCACAGGGATGCTCCTTTTTCATAACCAAAACATCCTGAAGACGAATATCCATGATTCCCTCCCATTGCAAAGAAACTGAAATGCAGAAAACGCGGTGAATTACTTATTTTTGATCGCGTCCCAATAGGCCTTGGCGGACTGCTCCAATTTGTTTTGTCCGTACTCGTAATACTGGGCATTCACCAGGTCATCGGGAAGATATTGCTGCTTCACCCAATGGTCTGTGTAGTTATGTGGATACAAATAACCCTGCTCTCTCTCCATGGTGTAGGTATCCGCATGGACATTCTGCAAATGTCTGGGGAAATCGCCACCGCGGCCCTTGCGAACATCGTCCAATGCCGCATCCAGCGCAGTATGCCCGGAATTGGACTTGGGACTGGTTGCCATCAACACAGCGGCATCGCCCAAAGGAATTCTGGCCTCCGGCATGCCCAGTTTCAGCGCCATATCCACGCTTGCATTGACAATGGGGATGATCATGGGATACGCAAGCCCCACATCCTCTGCCGCAATGACCATCAATCTGCGACAGGCTGCCTGCATTTGTCCTGCCTCCAGAAGTCGTGCAAGGTAGTGTACCGCTGCATCGGGGTCAGAGCCCCGAATGGACTTTTGCAGAGCGGATAACAGGTCATAATAGTTATCCCCTTCCCGGTCAGCCCGGAGGGCGCTTTTCTGGGTGACAGATTTAGCATCTTCCAGTGTCAGAGGCAAAGTCTCGTCTTGCGGAACACCGGCAGAAAAAAGCACTTCCACCGCGTTCATGGCTTTTCGCAAATCACCGCCGCAAGCGCCGGCAATATACTCAAGAGCGCCTTCTTCCGGCACTGCTTTCAGCGCAGTCCGCTGTTCCAGGAAAGATACTGCTCTTTGAATTGCCTGCAAGGAAGCCTGGGCGGAAATCTGCTTGAATTCAAAGACCGTGGAGCGGCTTAAAATGGCGTTAAAAACATAGAAATAGGGATTTTCCGTGGTGGATGCGATCAGCGTAATCTTGCCGTTTTCGATATATTCCAGCAAAGATTGCTGTTGCTTTTTGTTAAAGGACTGAATCTCATCCAGATACAGCAGTACGCCGTTGGGGGCTAAAAAGGTATCCAACTGCGCAACAATTTCCTTGATATCTGCAGTAGAGGCGGTAGTTGCATTCAGCTTAAAAAGCGTCCGATTGGTCTGCTGGGCGATAATATTGGCTACGGTCGTTTTACCCGTCCCGCTTGGGCCGTAAAAAATCATGTTTGGAATATTGCCCGAGTCGATCAGACGGCGCAGTACCGCACCCTCTCCCAGAATATGCTCTTGACCGAAAACTTCGTCCAGCGTTGTTGGCCGGAGAAGGTCTGCCAGCGGCTGATACATTTTCCCCACCTCCCTTTCTTAATCTTTCAAATGCGCGTCAGTACGCCTATTAAAACGCTGTTACCTCATTTGCCGCAGGTTCTGCAGGCTCGACACTTATGGCAGTCAAAACCGGGCCTAATTCCCCCTGATACAGGGGATGCTTTTCTGCCGATACTGTGGCTGTGACCATGACCCAGGAGCGAGGTTCCAGGGACTGGGCATCTTCATATTTACAGGGAACCCCGCAGAACTGAATATCGTCCACGCAGCAGGTCATTACAAATCTGCCAGGAGCAAACATGGCATTTCGCTCTCTTCGAAGCATGGCAACCTGCGCCTTAAAGCGAACGGTCTTGCCGGGATATTTCTGGGGTTCTTCCGTCACATCCCGATACCACAGGGCATAATCCTCGTCCTGGATCTCAATGATCGGTGCATTGATATCAAAGGGCAGCGGATCCTCCACGTCGTCAAAGGACGTAGTGCCGTCGGTATATTCATAAAGAATGTCAATCCGGCGATTGGCTGCCCTGGCGATCTTATGAAACGGCATGGTGTCCTGTCCCTGGTTGAGGCGGTTAAAAACCACCATTTGCGCGCCAACCAGCTTGTCCATCATCAGATTTCGCATATTGGCGTTATAGGCCATAAAAGTAGTGGAATCTGCGAACAAGACCTCTTGAGCCACCGTCCAGTTATCCGGGAATCGCACATACAGATCCCCGATCTGCTGCATTCCGTTCAATTCTGCGACCACGCGCTGGGCCCGGTATTTCTTCGCCAGATTCTGAAGTTCTCTGGTAGAAACAGTCTGCTGATCCAGAATCTCAATATATACATTCTGGTGAGGATAGGTGGAGAGGTCGTATTCCTCCTCCCCTTCCTCAAAAATCAGCAAAAGTGTCCGTTCCCCTGCATTAAAACGGGGATCTTCCAAGGTTTCCTGTATAAATTTCGTTTTTCCGGAATCCAAAAAGCCGGTAAATACATAGACGGGAATCTGTTGCATACTCCCTCCTTATATACCAAAGAGGGCAGCAATACCGGCTTCGTCCAGCTTAGCGCCGATCACGCAGAGCTTTCCAATCACACAGGCAGAACCGGAGCGAATATCCGACTCGCCGGGAACATAGTCAAAGTAGATCCATCCGCCATCTGTGCCGGCAGCCATGCCTTTTGCCCGGAGAACCGTGCCGTAGGTCTCGGAATCCAGTCCCTTCAGGGCGCTGCGAATTTCTTCCTCGGTAAACTTCTTGGCAGTTTCTATCCCCCAGGAAGCGAATACCTCGTCGGCATGATGGTGATGATGTTCCTCATGATGATGGCCGCAGCAGCAATGCTCGTCCTCGTCATGGTGATGATGGTGATGCTCCTCATGGTGGTGACCGCAGCAGCAGTGCTCGTCCTCATCGTGGTGATGGTGATGCTCCTCATGGTGGTGACCGCAGCAGCAGTGCTCGTCCTCATCATGGTGATGGTGATGACGTTCCTCATGATGGTGGCCGCAGCAGCAATGCTCGTCCTCTTCATGGTGATGATGATGTTCCTCGCGATGATGACCGCAGCAGCAGTGCTCGTCCTCATCGTGGTGATGGTGATGATGCTCTTGCTTCAGCGTCTCAAGAGCCTTTTCCAGGGAATCAGCCCCCTCCATAGCCTGTAAGATTTGCTGGCCTGTCAAATCATTCCAGGGTGTGGTAACAAGGGTAGCCTTCTCATTATGTTCCCGAAGCAGCGCAACAGCATGATCCAGCTTTTCCTGGGAAATAACGTCCGTACGGGATAGAATGATTGTAGACGCGCTTTCCACCTGATTGTTATAAAATTCGCCAAAGTTCTTCATATAAACCTTAACTTTGGTTGCATCCACAACAGCAACAGTATTTCCCAAAGTAACGTCATCATTGATTACTTTTTCTACCGCTGCAATCACGTCGGAAAGCTTACCAACACCGGAAGGTTCAATGATAATCCGGTCGGGGTTATATTCGGCAATCACTTTTGTCAGCGCCTTGCCGAAATCACCCACCAGGGAGCAGCAAATACAGCCGGAATTCATCTCGGTGATGTTAATACCGGCATCCTGCAGAAAGCCTCCGTCAATACCGATCTCTCCAAACTCGTTTTCAATCAGAACCAGCTTCTCACCTTGATAGGCTTCTTGAATCATCTTTTTGATGAGGGTCGTCTTGCCTGCGCCCAAAAAGCCGGAATAAATATCTACTTTCATGGTTTTCACCTTCTATAATAAATTTTCCAATTTATTATACCATCCAAAATACGCAATAGCAAGTCAAATTTCCATGATGCTTCGACTCAAAATCCTTGCTTTCTGCGTATCCCTTGCGCTATTGTGTCATATGGAGGGCGCATCCCCATATGCGACAAGCCCACCGCCGCCGTCCCGGTATATCCGGGACGGCGGTTATTATTTACGATACCGGAATCAAAAGGATCTGATCGTTGAGAGGTTCTTGCTGCAAGCCGTTTATCTCCTCAATTCCCTTTACGGTTGAACCGTAGGTCTTGGCAATATCCCACAACCGACAGTCCCCCATCCTGCACAAAACCAGCGACGGACGGTTGGGGTCCGGCTCTTCCATTTCGCCCACCTCCAGGCCGGTCACCATAGGAATACCGGTATTGGAGAATATATCCGCTTCCACGGTCATTTCCCCGGAAATATCAATACTGTCTCCCCGGGTACTGGCTCTGGGCTGTGAACAGGACATGCAAGCGAAAACAGTGTTCCCATTGTCGGAAGGTATCTCCCAAACTTCCTCTCCACGGCCGGTTCCCCACTGCGGACTTCCCTCACCGTCAGTAAACAGAACTTGATACTGAACAGGCAAAACTACGGATGCCGTATCCTCTGTCTGACGCACAGTGGGCTGCTCCCAATAAGCAGCAGCATCCAAAACTGTTTGAGCGTCCGCTGAAATGGTATGGTCATAAGAAATATTTTGACTTATATGCTCCAGCCGCACCGGCAGCTGAAGCTCTGCTATCACTGGAGCTATCTTGCGGTTAACGCTGTATGCATCCTCAACAACATTCACGTTGATTCGGTCATAAATGACATATTGCGCCGCCATAGAGCATTTCAGCTGCAATTTTCCCTCCTGATCCTGCTCTAGTTCCATGCCTGTTGGCAACAGCAGAATGGAGCTAAGAGCATTGTTTCCATAGCTGTTGTCCAAATCAGCAAATTGAGAGAAAGAAATCTCCGGCATTGCCTGCTTAATTTCCCCCTCACCGGCCATGTACAGCATGTGCAGCCTGCAAATGCCCCGAAAAACCAGTTTATCCGCCAAAACCTTCTGCTCGGTAATTCTCGGGTATATTTCGCAGCTAACGATCTTATGGAAATTTCCGGTCAGCGACACTTCCTCTTCCAATGCAAAAGGTCTTTCTCCCGCCTCTTGGGGAATTTCCATCGGGTAACTCATTTGAAGCAACTGAATATCCTCGGGCAAGGATTCCGGCGCAAAAATAGGCACATCCGTTGGCTCCAAAGCTTCGCCAAATACGCTGATTGCAGATCGAATCATGAGCTTCCTTGCTGAAATGCTTCGGCAGTCCATCGCTTTTATGCTGACGCATGTACGTATGGCGCCGTCACGGTCTGTTTTGGGGAAATTCCATTTCATTTGGAACGGAATCCAAGCATCCAAACATCTGGGCTCTGAGCCGTCCTCTGGGGCGTACAGCACCCATGCCATAACACCACCGGATATGCTCATCCCATCGGAGCGCCACTCCTTACTGCGAACCAGGGGCTGACCCCAACATCCCAGCACTCTGCCGATATCCGGCATTGCATCGGACAGCTTGACTTCCTGCACCTGTTCCTGGGTTTGCGCCTGCCCGGTCACTCTGCGCAGGCAGGGGCAATTGGTTTGTTTAAATTGAAAATCCATGCAGATCACTCCTTATCCCACTATGCTGGTAATATCTATTCACCCAGGGACAAGTTTATTCCAATTATTTTTTCCCCATGCACCAAAAACCAAGGCAGATAATACCCACTCCAACGCAGAAGGCCACAAACCCGGACTCTAACAGTGTGCCGGCCAGCAATCCGAAGCCAAATGCCATTAACGCGCAACCGCATAAGTGATTTCTTCGGCACATAAAAACACCCCCTGCATATAACCTATGCAAAGGGTGCTGTATTTTTAACTATCCATAACCTCTTTACAGGCAGCAAGCACCTGACTGAGAATGGGGACGCAGACGGGACGGCCGTAACCGCCATCCTCCACTGCAACGATAAAGGCCAAGGGATACTCCTCATCCAGTACAAAGCCTGTAAACATTGCGTTGGGCTTTTTCCCAGCACCGACTTCTGCCGTACCGGATTTTCCGCATACAGTTAAGCCCGGGAAATTCTCATCTCCGTAATAATTCTCCACGTTATTCCGAAGGAGCTGCTGAAGCACCTCGGCTGTCTTGCTGGACATAATACGTCCGCCGGACACCGCCTCTGCCCGGTAGGTGGCCTTATTCCCAACAGTAATCGAGGAAACCAGGTGGGGATCTACCCCAACGCCGTCAGATGCAATAGCGCCTAAGAAAGTCATATAACGGCAGGGATTGATCAGATCCTTGTGCTGGCCGATGGCACTCCATGCCACTAATACATCCGCAGCTCCGGATGCGCTCATATTGCCCTTTACCGTGGAAACTCCGTCAAAGCTCACGCTGTTCAGGACGCCGAACTGCTGCGCATACCGCTCCAGCACTTCGCCGCCAAGCTGACCGGCAATACTTGCAAAGGCGCAGTTACAGGATCTGGCAAAGGCCTCCTGGAAGGTCAGCGTTCCGTGGGCTTGCTCACAGGTGACCTTATCAATGCCATACTCTACAATGCCATTGCAGGTAAATGTCTGCTGCTGGATATCCGGAATGTGCTCCAAAGCCGCAGCTGCAGTCACGATTTTGAAGATAGAGCCAGGGGTATATGCGGACTGTATGAACCGATTCACATACACACCCTGATACGCGCCGGTTTCATCCTGGGAAAGGTCTGGCGCGTTATCCGGGTCAAAAGTAGGTGTGGTAACAGCGCAAAGAATCTCGCCGGTCTTATAATTGTACACAGCCACAGTTCCCTTGTAGTCTCCCATGGCCTCCAGCGCTGCCATTTGAACCTTGCCGGAAAGGGACAAATTCATCTGCCCTCCGGTGCCGCCGTAGGCATATACACCGTTAATTGGATCGAACCCCGTCAGTTCTTCCGCATAGCTCCCCAAGGCCGGCGCGCTGATATTCCCTTGGCGATCGCCCAGCCAGTGGAGTACCGATTTTCGGAGAGTTAGATTGGGCGCGTAGTTTCGCCCGTTGGTCAAATCCATCAGCAATGCCCCGTCACGGTCAGCAACTATGCCGCAGCCAAGGTTTCCGGCATGATATAAATGCGGTGAACCGGGAAACATCACCCACTCACCTGATTGAATCAAATATTCCCCGGTAAAGAACGTGGTTCCCATGGCAAGAATGACAATCAGCACCAGCAGCAGTTTGGTTCGTCTCATGATTCTATTCATCTTCCAAACTCCCCTCTCTGGACTGCCGCACAGCGAAACTGGCATTCTGCCGGGTATCCGCTGCCTTTACAAAGGCAAGAAGTCCCCAAGCGCCCAGCATGCTGGAGCCACCGTTGGATACAAAAGGAAACGTTACGCCCGTCAGCGGAAGCACGTCCACAGTACCCAGAGCGTTAAAAATGGCCTGGATCATCAAAATCCCTGCCGCTGTGCAGGCAGCGATGATATAGAAGCTGCTGCGGCCCACTGCCGCCGTTCTCAAAACAAACAAACCCAAGGCAATGACACACACAATCAGCATCAAGCCGATCAGCAGCCCCCATTCTTCCGAAAGCGTGGCAAACACCACATCGGAATCAGCAGCAAAAATATTTTTCATGAAACCGGTTCCAGCACCCAGGCCAAACAATCCGCCGGAGGCGATACACATAAGCGATCTGGTCTGTTGATAACCTGCGCCAAGAGGATCTTCCCAGATGTGACGCCATACAGAGAATCTCCGCAGAGCGTGGGGGGCAATTTTCAGCACCAGGACACCGGCAAAGCCCAAGGATGTGCAGGCCAGCGCAATGGTGCCTACACTTCCTGATCGAAAGTACGCAATCAGGAGAAATGCCACAAAGAAGATCAATGCTGTACCAAAATCATTCATCACCGCCAGGCAGGCGCAGACCGCTAAGGTATAGGCAATAAAGAGAATAATATTACGTTTGTTCATGATACGATCCATAGTGGATGCGCCAATAAACACAAAGCACACCTTACTCAGCTCAGAAGGCTGAATAGAAAGCGAACCAATTACCAGCCAGTTCTTCGCGCCATGGTACTCTCTGCCGAAGACCATAGTGATCAGGAGCAGCAAAATACCCGCGATACCCGCAAAATAGCGCATCTTCTTAGCCCGTTCCAGATCCCGTACAGCCCAACCGATTCCGAGGAACAGAGAAAGTCCCATAACGAGAGCAATCAGCTGTTTCCCCGTCTCTCCGGGTTTTACAGCGGCTATGGCAGCCATTCCCATGGTGCAAAGGAAAAAGGCTATGGTCTCCGCCTCAAAAGCGGGTTTTCGGATGATCAGATAGAAGCCCAGCAATGCCCACTGGCACAACATAATCCCTCCGAAGCCTAAAAGCACATCACCGGTATGCTCTGTTGACGCCGTCATCATATAGGAAACGCTGATCAGCACCTGAATCAAGGTCAGCAGCAGACAATTAAGAACTACGTGCATGGGATGGGATGCCTTTGTGCGAAGCTGCGCCAGCAGCAGCTCCTGTTTCCTGGAAATGGGCTGCAGCTTCATGTCCACACCGCCGATGGTGATCACATCTTCTTCCTCAAGGGCGCATATATCCACCTTTTCTCCATTAACAAAAACACCGCTTTTGGAATTGGCATCGGAGATGGACCAACTACCGTCATCATATCGAGTCAATACCGCATGATTTCGGGAAATGGTGGGAACATCGATCACCACATCACTGCGCTTACTGCGCCCAAGGACATTTTCCCAGTGGGTAATCGGAAGCTTCTTCCCATTATTTAGGCACAGCCAGGCCCAGATTTCCGGTTCGCGCCGAAAGGTCAGCAGAGGCTTGATCGTGCGATACAGCAATAATCCAACCAAAACCGGCATGAGATAGCGTAATATTGCCTGGTACACGTACACATAGGTATCCTCCACTCGGGAAAACATCATTAAAAATTCATCCACACGATCACCTCCTTTTTCAATAGGATACCATGAATTGAAGAAAAATGCAAATTAACATTCCTTTACGATTGAAAATGTGATATACTTAACTCAGAATTTGGAAAATGGGGTGACAAAATGCCAAAATCCGATAATCAAAAGCTGAAAATCCTGTATATCATGGATTATTTACAAAAAAACTCCCACGAGGGGAACCCCGTGAGAGCTGCAGAATTGATTTCCATGCTGGATCGCCAGCACAATATCCAGTGTGACCGGAAGACTGTATATTCGGATGTAGCCGCGTTAATCGATTACGGTGTGGATATCATCACCAAACCCGGTAAAAACGGTGGCTATTATGTTGCTTCCCGGAATTTCGAATTGCCGGAGCTGAAGCTGCTGATCGACGCGGTCCTGTCCAGCCGCTACTTAACGGAAAAGAAATCCCGGGAGCTGATCGAAAAGCTTTGCAATCAGTGCAACGAGCATGACGCCAAACTTATGAAGCGTAATATTCTGGTTTCCGGCAGAGTTAAAAGCATGAACGAAACCGTGTATTACAGCGTGGATGCCATTCAGGAAGCAATTGCGGAGAACCGGCAAATTTCCTTCCGCTATTTTGACTGGGGTTTGGACGGTAAGCGTCATTACCGGGAAAAAGACTATCAAATCAGCCCCTACGGTCTGTGCCAGGATCATGAGAACTGCTATCTGCTGGCTCATTCCCCCCGGTACGGCGTTACATCCTTCCGGATCGACCGAATGAGTCATATACAGATATCTGACGCCCCCAGAATTCCCTGCCCGGAGCTGGAGGGCAAGGCACTCCTAGACCATGCCAACCGGCTGTTCCAAATGTACTCCGGTGATGCCATTGATGTAAAGATGCGCTTCCATAAGGATCTTATTAATGTTGTCATTGACCGCTTTGGGCAAGATACCATGCTGATTCCTGACGGACCGGAGCATTTTTCATTTACCGTCCGGATTGCTGTTTCTCCCATGTTCCTAAGCTGGGTCATCGGGTTCGGAAAAAAAGCAAGGATCGTCTACCCTCAAAGTGTTATTGAACAATGCCGTCAGATGTGTCTGGATGCGCTCCATCAGGAGGAAAGCTGAACACTGGATGCGATTTCCTGCCAAGTTTCCTGCAAACTTCCGGCATCGTTCGCAAGGGCAATAAAACTGATGCAGTAATGATAACTGCCATCGTCTAAGATCACCGTTCTTCCCACCTGATCTCCTCCTTCACCGGCTGATGTCCATACACATTCATAGCGCTTGGGTTGCGTATTGCTTGTTTGCAGTATGGTTAGGCTGTCCGCAGCATAGCCGGTGAGTGCCGCAACCGTACGGTTTAAGTCCCCCGCTTCAAGGGTTTCAATCATAATTTCATACCCCTCGCAGAAATATAACCTACCACCATCTCCGTGAAATACTGGCACGGCGGCATCCTCTGGCAGCAAAAACTCCACGCTGGCGGGCTCCGGATTAGGCTGTGGTGCAAAGACATCATTTACTGTTTCAAAGGTTTCCTGCGCTGCGCAACCGGAAAGTACGAAAAGCAAAAAGCAAAGGATAAGAATTCGTTTCATATTTCCCCCTCCTGAAAGGAATTTGATCGTATGCTGATCGGATATCTGTTACTAATTAATGCGACCGGCTTTGCACTTATGTGCTCTGATAAGCAAAAAGCCATAAAAAACAAATGGAGAATCCCAGAGTCCACTCTGCTGACAATCGCAGTCCTGGGCGGCAGCCTCGGGATTTATGCCGGTATGTATGCCTTTCGACATAAAACCAGGCATACAAAGTTTTCTGTTGGCGTACCCATTTTGCTCAGCATTCAAATCCTTGCAGGAATCTTGATTTTATTGAATAAGTGAAGACAAAGAATGCCCCCGGATGAAATCATCCGGGGGCAAATTTTATGGATCGTTAATGATTACTTCCGAATCAGCTTGCTGCGGATATCGGGGATCATCAGGGCGACCATAGCCAGCATGCTAACGGCCAGCAGCAGAGCGTAAACAGCAGTGCCGTTGTCACCAGTCTCAGGATTCACAGGAGGTGTGGTGGGAGCGGGCTCGGTAGCAGGAGGTGTGGTGGGAGCAGGCTCAGTGGGAGCGGGCTCCAGGACAGGAATTTCCTGACCCTTAGCAATTTCCTTACCGCAGACGGAGCAAACCTTATCGCCGGTGTAGCCCTTTTCAGTCTCAGTGGCGTCCTTAGCATCAACCAGTTTTTCTGTGTGCTTTGCACTGTCAGCCTTATCACCGCAAGCACATTCATGCCAATGGTTATCCTTATCGCTCTTCCATTCGGTACCATGGCTGTGACCCTTGGCACTGCCAGTATCAACAAATGTTTCAGTAGTGCTTACCTTGCCACAGACACAGGACAGGTAGTAAACAGCATCATCATCGCAATTAGCAGCAGTCTTCAAGGTGGATTCATTCTTGACCTTCTGGTCATAGGCGTGAGCAACCTTTTCAAACTTTTCTCCGCAACCACAGGTATGCCAGTGGTCGGTAGCATCGGATTCCCACTTGTTGTCAGCATCAACGTGCTGTCCTACTGCAGTATCGGGATCTTCGAATGTTTCAGATGTGCTTACCTGACCGCAGGCGCAGGAATAGTAGTAAACTGCATCTTCCACGCAGGTAGCGGCAGCCTTCAAAGTCGTTTCGTTCTTTACCTTCTTGTCGAAGGTGTGGGCAACCTTAGTATCAGTAGCGTCACAGGTTGCACACTTATTCCAGTGATGGGTTGCATCCTTCTGAGGAACATTGTAGGTATGGTCCAAAGTTGTACCATAGCTTGCGCCACAGGTATCGCAGGTAGGCTTTGCAGTGCAGGAAGGAGTGCCGCCAGTATGACCAGCTTTGTCAAGCTCCTCACCGCATTCGCAGGTATGCCAGTGGTCAGTATCGTTAGATTCCCAATCACCATCGACATCCGTATGATTACCGGTAGCAGTTTGAGCAGCCTCAAATGTATCAGTATCAGCGGTGCTTACTAGACCACAAGCACAGGATTTGTAGTAAACAGCATTGCTGTCACAATCAGCGGGAGTCTTCAATGCAGTCTCCACAGCATTTTCAGCGACAAAGCTGTGGTTTTCCTTGGTGGTAGTAACGTCACAGTTTTCACACTTGCTCCAGTGCTGTGCTGCATCCTTCTGAGGGACAGTGAATGCATGCTCAGCCTTGGCAGGGGTGACCTCAGCGCCGCAGAGGGAACAGTTGTTGGCAGTGGTGCAATTGTGATCATCATTCTCAGCGTGACCATGAGAAATTTGAATGTCGCTGACGGACAAATCCACTTCCTGAGACTTGCCATCGTGGTTACCAAAAGAGGAATAACCAATGGAAAGATAATTTTCATACTCAGGACTTGTATTATAGGCATATGTAAAACCGGTATACTTACCCAAGGAAACCCCGTCAATGTAGAAAGTAACGGAATTATCACTATGCCATACGGTGGTTAATTCAAAGGGCACGCCCTTTGTCACCTTATCTGTCACAAGTATATCCTCTCTTGCTTTGGTTGCACCTGGCGCGGGGTTAAAGATAGACAGATAAATTCCGCTATTCCATCCGTTGATGCTATACAATAAGAAATCCGTTTTATCTTCCGCGAGAGCAGAGGTTCCATAATTACGGGACAGGGTATTAAAGTATCCAGCAGCCCAGAACAGGTTTCCCGCAGCTGGCGCCTTGGCGTACTTCCATTGGGGCAATTTATTAATTGTAATGGTCTGGGTCACATGCTCATCCACATTCTCTGCAGAGGTAAAGATTCCAGTAAGATTCAATGCTTCGTATGTCTGAGAACGAGCAGGTGAATCCACCAAGGAGGCAGTGTATTTGTTGTTCACAACAAACGAATTGTTGCCGTTCGTATCAACCGCGGTGGCACCACTCAGATCCAGGTATGCATCGGTTTCCACTGCTGTTACGGTAGAGACAGTAGCAGGCAGCAGGCCGACCAGCATAATCAGTGCGAGGGATAATGCTAGAATTTTTTTCATTTTTCAAAACTCTCCTTTCAGTATTGCGTTGCTTGTTATATAAAACGGAATCTTACGCTTGCTTTTGATTCCGCTTTTTACGAATGACAATCACAACAACGACAGCAGCTGCCAAAACGGCAACGCCTATTACAATATACACAATTATTGCGCCCATGTCAACACCTTGGTTGTTGGAATTGCTGCCTGCAGTCTTCGGAAGAACAGGGGTTTCCTCACCCTTGGAAATTTCGTGGTTGCACAGATAGCAAACCCGATCGCCGGTGTAGCCCTTTTCGGTCTCAGTGGCGTACTTGAAATTGGCAATGGCCGCCTTGTGAGAAGGCATGGCAGGGATAGCAACCTCGTCGCAGGAGGTGCACATAACGGCAGTTGTGCAATCGCCATCATCCTCTGCAGGTGTGTGAACATGCGTGGGGATGTTGCCGCGAAGCAGCTTATTCAAGGTGATCTTAACATCCATGGGTACTGCATCGGTAGCTTCGGCGCCATAGGAGCAATAACCAATTCGGATGAAGTTCTTACGGGCGGAATTGGCTGCGCCGGAATAGGTTGCAGTGACATCATAAGCATGAATCAGCTCACCGTCACAGAAGAGGGACACTCTTCCATCCGCGTACCATGCAGTCGTCAGCTTAAAGGTATCCCCTACCTTTTTATTCAGCGGGTAAGCTGTGCCAAGCACATTGGAGCCTGCTTCATTCTTCGTTGCCAGCGCGATAGAGAGGTTTCCTGCCTCATCCGTACGGAAAATAGAGAAGCTGATATAGAACATTCCGCTGGTGGAATAGTTCCGGGTGCAAGCCAGGAAGAAACCGCTGGAAACGTGGGCATTCGCCTTTGTGGGTTTGGTGAATACAGGCATCTTCTCGATGCAGATCTCCTGGATAATGTATTCATCCCTGTACTCTGTAAAAACGCTGAGCAGGTCAATGGAGCGGAAATCTGTCCGGGCTCCGTCTACGATCGTGCCCTCTATTTTCGCAGAATTATTAAGGCCGTCAATGGACATTCCTGAACCGATCTTAGTAAAATCAGAAAGGTTCATTTCCTTCTCGACAAGCTCGGGAATGGTGTCTTGTGAGTCGTCAGCGGAAACAGCTGCAGGCAGCACAGGAATCAGCATGATCAAAGTAAGAAATAGTGCTAAAATTCGCTTTTTCATTTCATTTGCTCTCCTTTCGGTATTACGCTGCATAAAGTGGATATTGCAAAATAATGTCTTCCGTAGAAAACAGTAATTACGCTTGCATCCGCTTCTTGCGGATGAAATAGAATGCCGCGCCAGCTCCGGCCAGTACGACCACAACAGATACTACAATCCAAACAACCAGGCCATTGTTACCATTGGAAGAAGTGTCGGGATCCGTGGAATCACTGGGCTCAGTGGAACTACCCGTTTCTGTGGGGATAGTGGGCTCGGACGAATCACTGGGTTGCGAGGGATCACTCGGCTGAGAGGGATCGCTCGGCTGAGAGGGATCGTTCGGCTGAGAAGGATCGCTCGGCTGCGTAGGGTTATTAGGCTGCGTGGGGTTATTGGGCTGCGTGGGGTTATTGGGCTGCGTGGGGTTATTGGGCTGCGTGGGGTTATTGGGCTGCGTGGGGTTATTGGGCTGCGTGGGATTATTGGGCTGCGTGGGGTTATTGGGCTGCGTGGGGTTATTGGGCTGCGTGGGATTATTGGGCTGCGTGGGATTATTGGGCTGCGTGGGGTTATTGGGCTGCGTGGGATTATTGGGCTGCGTGGGATTATTGGGCTGCGTGGGATTATTGGGCTGCGTGGGATTATTGGGCTGCGAGGGGTTATTGGGTTGGGTAGGATTGCTGGGATTTACAGGCGCGCTGGTTTGCGTGACCTTAAGTGTAGCAGCCGAGGATTCTACTGCATTTTCATTTCTGTCCATCACCAAGCACTTGTACTGCGAACCATTATTATCCGTTGTTAACGCGTTGGTCGTATAGGTTGCAGAGGTTGCACCAACAATTGCCTTCCATCCGCTGCCGTTATTGACATACCATTGATACATCAGTCCATAACCCTTGGCGCTTACAGTAAAGGATGCCGCTTCACCGGACTTCACATCCTGTGGCGCAGGCTGGGAAGTGATACCCACATCCTCCGCCTTAATCTCAGATTCGTAATTAATGGCGTCCAGATTGGACTGAACCAGAACCTCATCCAAGTAGATAGAAGCAGCGCCGGTATTCACTGCGATGTAGCAGACATAGTCCCCCGCCGCGTTATTTACCTTCACGTTCACCGCATTGCTGCCGTTTACACTGACAGATGCTGTGGGAGTTTTCTTCGCCAGACCCAGGTTGATTGTAAGGCTGTTCCAACCGGACTTCAGCACCAAACCGGTGTTTACACCGTTGGCGTACAGGGCATTGCCCTTCACCGTCAGAGAAACCGGAGCGCACTTGTTCATTACAGGGGTAAATGCGTTCTGCAATTCCAAGGTATAGGTAGATGTACCGTCCGAATATACATTCATGGAAACTGTGCCATTCTGCAGGTAAGGAACACTGCGGGAAACCACACCGTGGGGCAGAATTTCCAGAGAATACTTACCGGCGGAGGCAGTTGTGGAAATCGCCGTGCCGCCCATGTAGGTTACCCAACCCTCATACTTTGTTTTCTGACTTTCAAAGGAATCGTAGACACCCTTTGTACGGTAGAACCAATTTTCGTAATCAGTGATCCGGGTAAAGACCTTATACTCGGGCCAATTCGTATAGTAGGCAATGATCAAATCGTCGCCCCACTTCACCACCGAGGGATTTGTGATAAATGCAGTAAATTTCGTCTGGGTATAGTCCTCAAGGAAGGTTTTTGTAAACACATTCTGAATATTGCGGAAGGTGTAGAGTCCATCATAGGACACAGCAACACTCAAGGGGCCGCGGTTAAAGCTCTGGCCGCCAAAGGCATTGTTGCCTCCCCAAACAAAGAGTGGATCACCGTCAATTTTCTCCATGACCGGTTGGGTGTTAACGCCATAAACTGTGGACTTGGTAGGCGTGGACCAGGTCTTGCCATAGTCCTTTGACACAGATATAGCAAAGGTTTGTGTCTTATTTGTCTGGTATCTGCAATACCACACCAGCTCATGAGCCTCGTTTTCTAGTATGGTTGCCTCAGTGAATCCGCCTTCAACCTTCTGCTCGGTAAACTCATAGAGCATGACATCTGAGTATTTCCATGTTTCTCCGCCGTCATAGCTCATAAGGAACAGGTTTGCATTGGTCTCAGTCTTGTAAACACCGCCTACCGGGAAGATGAAGTCAAGATTGGGGCCTTTGCCATCTGCGTTGCTTAATGCTACACCATTGGCATAGGAATCCAATGCAGTGAATGTATAGCTATATATAGTGGGTGCGTCCATCATGGCTGCAAGAGTCCATGTCCGACCCCCGTCATCGGAACGGACAACAAAACAATTCCCTTCGGATTTGATCGTGCCTCTCCAGAAAAGACTTCCGTTATAGAAGATATAACCACCGTGGGCAAGCGGAGACTTGCCGGAAATTGCACTTCTGAAACTAGAATTGTCTGCATCATTCCATGTAGCGCCGCCATCATAGGAGAAGTAGAACAAATAAGAATAATTTCTGAGAGTCACATCTCGATCCAGAGTCGTTCCATTGGCCAGCTTGGTGCCTTTCTTCAGTACATACAGGAACCGCTGGTTTGTATCCGTGAACATTTCCTTGGTGCCGTAGGTTACCTCGTAGACAGATTCTTTATCAGACGTGTCCATGGCAGCGCTGTTGCCATAAAGAATCGTCAGGGTAACGGAAGCGCCCTTCTCCAGGTCTGGAATGCGGACATAGAGATCACTGCCGCTAACATAGTGATAGAGGTACTCGTTACCCAACTTGACACGGACTTTAGACAAATCGCCTAAACCTAAGCCATCCGTGGAAATGCGCCATGCATAGTCTTGCTGTTTCTTGGGGGTGTTGTTAGTAACTGTAACGGTCTTATTGGAAAAAGCACCGCCATTGGCTCCAAATACGCCCTCATAATACACAATCATAATGCCGTCCAAGACATTCGTAAAATCGGATTCCACAGAATCGAACAGCAAGTTTTCCGCACGAGCACTGGATTCTGCGCCATCATACAGTGTATAATTAACCTTAATATACCGTGCATTTGCTTCGAAATTATATAAATACCAGTCTTTTCCAACGTGCAGAAGCTTGTAATTCCCCTCCACTCTGGTGTATGTAACGTTATCATTACTGGTCCAGATGGAAATGGTTTCCCGGTTCAATCGGGAGACCTCATCCAAATCTGTCAGCTTAATAACATTCACCTTAGCAACCGCGCCCTGATCGCAGACAAGGCTGTTATTATTGCTGTCAAAATGGAAAACCTTACCATTATAATCAACAGCATTACCGGTGCTCGGTTGGGTATCTCCTTCCACAACTTTCACAAAGTAGCTGGAATAGGTATTTCCGAGAACAACAACGTCAATCTTTTTCTGGTTGCCGGCAGAGTCCTTTGCGGTAAGTGTGACTTTTTCTGCCCCCCTGGCCGGTCGGGTCACGTTGCCTGCAGGAGAAATCACAGCGGGGTTGCTGCTTTCCCACGTAATTTGTTCACCGGAGAAAACTCCGCCATTGAGGGTTGTTGGCAGTGTCAGATTGGAGGTAACCGCCTCGGCAGAGGTGTTTGTCCCCTGAATGTTCTTGAAGGACAGCGCCTTCACCGGTGTATCCGGCAGCGCAGCGCCGAACGCCATATTTGTGATATAAAGGTCGAAGTTATCTTCCGCTGAATCCACAGGATGGAATTCATCCCGCCAGCACATAAGGCGAACACCTTGATTTACAATGTAGCTGCTACTATTAAAATATTTTGTAAAACCGGTATAATAACCCCGCTCTACGCCGTCAATATAGACAGCCAGGTCACCGTTGCTGTGCCACGCCAGACCCACATTGAAGGTATCCCCTACCTTCTTGTTGAGTTTCAGTGTACTATTGTATCTACCGCTGACATTTAGGTATAGGCCATCCGCGGTGTTCACAATACCGCCCATCACAACATTGGAAGCAGATGCGCTATCAAGAGCATCTGACATTTGCCATGTGTAGCCAAAATTGGCATAATAAGGGTAAAAATGATATCCGCCCAGCGCCTCAGCCAATTCGTAAACTGGCATGGACTCAGCCTTAAAATCAAAGGAAAAATAAACGGTTTGATTCCGATCGTTCATTCCTTCATAGCCAGAACCTGAATATGTTGCCTCGGTTCTGCTGCCCATAAGGCCTGCATTATAATAATCCCACAAATGCAGACCGTTAGCAATGGCGGCACCGCCAATATAACCTTGGCTCACAGCCGTGCTCAGTGCATCGTCATAGCCACGCATTTCGCTGTTCGTAATGGTAGGCGTGATGCGATTGCTGACATTAGAGGTTTTCCACCAATTCACAGAAGAAAGTCTCAACTTCCCAATGAATTCTCCCGCAGTATCTCCGGAGCCAGCGGTAATGTGAATCGGCAGCTCTGTATTATAGCCATTAATCTCACCAAGATTTAGGCTGCTGATGGGGATCCTAAACTCTGTAATTGTACCA
>JAZOUU010000110.1:0-12773 GCA_045658365.1 Faecousia sp.
GAGGAGTAAACAATGGCATTTGAAGGCTTAACTGAAAAAATCTCCGCGACCTTCAAAAAGCTTCGTGGCAAAGGCCGCTTGAAAGAGGCGGATGTCAAAGAAGCTATGCGGGAAATCCGCATGGCATTGCTGGAAGCGGATGTCAGCTATAAAGTGTGTAAGGATTTCACCAAATCCGTAACGGAGCGGTGCGTCGGCGCAGATGTGCTGGAGTCCTTGACCCCTGCCCAGATGATTGTGAAAATCGTCAATGAAGAGCTGTGCAAGCTTATGGGCAGCGATATCAAACATATTACCATTAATCCTAACGGTCCTACTGTGGTTATGCTGGTGGGTCTGCAGGGCGCAGGTAAGACCACCAACGGTTCTAAACTGGCCGGTCTTATGAAACGGCAGGGGAAGAACCCCTTGCTGGTGGCCTGTGATATTTACCGGCCTGCGGCCATTCAGCAACTAAAGGTTTGCGGTGAAAAGCTGGGGATCCCTGTTTTTGACCGGGGAACACAGAACCCTGTGAATACAGCGAAAGAAGCGGTTTCCTATGCCCGTCAGCACGGCCATGATATGGTGTTTCTGGACACCGCCGGCCGGCTTCATGTGGATGAAGAGCTGATGAACGAGCTGAAGCAGATCAAGGCCGCGGTGAAGCCCGATGAAATCATGCTGGTCGTGGATGCCATGACCGGTCAGGACGCGGTGAATGCCGCCCAAAGCTTCAACGAGTGGCTGGATATTGACGCCGTGATGCTGTCTAAACTGGATGGCGATGCCAGAGGCGGCGCTGCTCTGTCCGTCCGGGCCATTACCGGAAAGCCCATTAAGTTTGCCGGTATGGGTGAAAAGCTGGAGGATATCGAGCCTTTCCATCCCGACCGGATGGCCAGCCGGATTTTGGGCATGGGCGATGTGCTGAGCCTGATCGAAAAGGCGGAAAAGGCATACGATGCGAAAAAAGCTGCTGAAATGGAGGAAAAACTCCGTTCCAATAAATTTACGCTGCAGGATTTCTATGAGCAGATGGTGCAGATGAAATCCATGGGTTCCATGCAGGATATTCTTGCTCAAATGCCCGGCGGCGGAAATTTGAAGAATATCAATGTGGATGAAAAGGCCATGTCCCGGACGGAGGCCATCATCCTCTCCATGACTCCCAAGGAACGGGAAAACCCCAATATCATTGCCGCCTCCCGGAAAAAGCGAATCGCCGCCGGTGCCGGGGTTCGGGTGGAGGATGTGAACCGGCTGCTGAAGTCCTTTGAGCAGATGCGCAGCCTCATCAAGCAGTTTTCCGGCCCGGGTATGGGCAAAAAAATGAAGCGCCTGAAAGGCTTGGGCGGCTTCGGCGGGGGCTTCCCCGGTTTTTAATCTGTTCGCTGAAAGCAAATGGCTTTGCGATATATAAAGAATGTATTTTGGAGGTGAAACTCATGGTTAAAATCAGACTGAGAAGAATGGGTGCAAAGAAGGCTCCTTACTACCGGATCGTCGTTGCTGACTCCCGTTCTCCCCGTGATGGCCGCTGCATCGAGGAAATCGGCACCTACAATCCTCTGCTGGAGTCCGACAACATCACTGTGGATGCCGAGAAGGCTCAGACCTGGATCAAGAACGGCGCACAGCCCACCGATACCGTTCGCGGTCTGCTGAAGAAGGCTGGCGTCCTGTAAGATCCCTTAAGGAGTTAGCACAATGAAAGAACTTTTGCTGTATATGGCAAAGAGTCTGGTGGACGAGCCCGATTCCGTTACTGTTACTGAAATCGAAGGCGATGAAGGTAAGGTATTGGAGCTGCGTGTTGCCGAAGGCGACATGGGCAAGGTTATCGGTCGCCAGGGTCGGATCGCCAAGGAGATCCGTACCATCGTAAAGACGGTTGCCCAGCGCACAGGCGAAAAGGTAACTGTTGAGATCGTGGATTAACGGGTATGCGTGGCGTTTTTCGTCACGCATTTTCCGTTATTTTCGGAGGCTTTTATGAAACTGCAATTTATTGAAGCAGGAGAAATCGTTACTACCCACGGTGTCCGTGGCGAGGTAAAGGTATTGACGTGGCTGGACAGCCCGGAAATACTGTGTGAATTCAAGCGTTGCCGCATTTGCGGTTCAGAATATAAAATAGAATCCTGCCGGGTACAGAAAACCTGCAACCTTGTTAAGCTTAGCGGTGTTGACACCATGGAAACAGCCCAGGCGATGCGGGGGAAAATTCTGGAATTGTACCGGGAAGATATCGATGACGATGTAATTTTTGCCGCTGAGCTTCTCGGAACGGAAGTTTATTGTGACGGTAAAAACATCGGAACCATTACAGATGTACTGGATTATCCCGGAAACCAAGTGTATGTGGTAGGGGAGAATGAATATATGATTCCTGCCGTTAAGGAATTCATTCTGTCCACCGACTTAGAGGAAAACCGGATGCAGGTGAAACTGATCGAGGGAATGAAAAACGATGAGAATTGATATCATGACCCTGTTTCCGGAAACTCTGGGTGATGTGTTATCGGAAAGCATCCTGGGACGGGCTCAGGAACGGGGCTATATTCGGATCGAAACCCACCAGATTCGGGATTACACGGCTAACAAGCAGAATCAGGTGGACGACTATCCCTATGGCGGTGGTCGGGGCGCGGTGATGACGGCGGATCCCTTATATCGCTGCTGGGAGCATATCTGCGACCAGGCGGCCTCTCCGGTGCATACCATCTATCTATCTCCCTGTGGGCATACCTTCCGCCAGGCTGATGCCATTCGGCTTAGCCAGATGGAGAATCTTGTCTTGGTCTGCGGCCATTACGAGGGTATCGACCAGCGGTTTATCGATGAGTGTGTGGATGAAGAGATTTCCCTGGGGGATTTTGTCCTCACCGGTGGAGAAATTGCCGCCATGGCGGTGACCGATGCCGTGTGCCGCATGGTGCCCGGTGTGCTGGCTGACCCGGAGTGTTTTGAGGATGAGAGTCATTTTAATGGACTGCTGGAATATCCTCAATATAGCCGACCTGCAGTATGGCATGGCAGGGAAGTGCCGGAGATATTGCTGTCTGGAAACCATGAAAAAGTGCGGCTGTGGCGGCGAAAGCAGTCTCTCCGCAGAACTCGGGAGCGAAGACCGGATATGTATGAAAAATTGGATTTAAGCAGCAAACAGGACAAAAAGCTTCTAAAAGAAATGGAAGCCGAAGATCAGTCCGAAGCTGAGAACGTGAAGGAGAAATTAAATGGAACTGTTTGATTTGATTGTCATTGGCGGCGGCCCCGGCGGTTACCTAGCAGCGGAAAGAGCTGCCCACGGGGGACTGAAAACACTGCTGTTTGAAAAGCGTTCCCTGGGCGGCGTATGCCTGAATGAAGGCTGCATTCCCTCCAAGGCTTTGCTGAACTCTGCCAAGACCTATGAACATGCGCTGCATGCTGCGGATTATGGTGTCAGCTGCAGCAACGTAAGCATCGACCAGAAGGCGGTCATTGCCCGGAAAGGCCGGGTTGTGCGCACACTGGTTTCCGGTGTTCGGGCAAAAATGAAGGGCGCCGGTGTAACAGTGGTGATGGAAGAGGCCGTCATCGCTGGCAAGACTGCGGTCGGATTTGAAGTAACTGCCGGCGGTAAGAAGTACATTGGCAAGCGCCTTGTGATCGCTACCGGTTCTTCTAATGTAATTCCTCCACTGCCGGGTCTGAAGGAAAATCTGGGCGGTTTTGTGCTGACCAACCGGGAAGTGCTGGAGCTGGAGGAGATCCCCAAGGAATTTGTGGTCATCGGCGGCGGTGTTATCGGTTTGGAAATGGCATCTTACTATGCCACTGTGGGAGCAAAGGTGACCGTGGTGGAAATGCTGGATCATATTGCCGGTGCCAACGATCGGGAAATCAGCAGCATGCTGCAGCAGGAACTGGAGAAGAAGGGAATCCGTTTCCTGCTGGGACACAAGGTGATGTCCGTTGAACCGGGTACGGTTTACGCGGAAACCCCTGCCGGCGAGAAGATCTCCATTCCTGCGGATAAGGTGCTGCTGTCCATTGGCCGCCGGGCAAATTGCGCCGGCATCGGCCTGGAAACCATCGGTGTAAAATTTGACCGGGGCATTGTGACCGACACTATGTGCAGAACCAATGTGCCGGATGTCTATGCCATCGGCGATGTCAATGGCCACCACATGCTGGCCCATACTGCCTATCGGGAGGCCGAAGTGGCAATCAACAACATTTTGGGAAAGACCGATTGCATGCGCTATCATGCCAATCCCTCGGTGATTTACACCCAACCGGAAATTGCTTCCGTCGGTAAAACTGAGGATGAGTGTAAAGAAAAGGGAATCGACTATGAGGTAAAGAAGCTTTCTATGCTTTATTCCGGTCGGTTTGTGGCAGAGAATGAGGGCGCTGATGGCCTTTGCAAGATTCTGGTGGACAAAAAACGCCGCAATATTCTGGGCGTTCACCTAATCGGCACCTACTCCGGTGAAATTATCTGGGGCGCAGCGGAAATGCTGGAGCTTCAGATGCGTGTCACGGATGCCCGGCAGATTATTTTCCCCCATCCCACGGTCAGCGAAATTATCCGGGAAACCCTCTGGGAATTTAAAGATTAAAAGATGCGGCTGTTCTAAGGAACAGCCGCTTTTTTATGGAGTTTTCGTTCCATAGTATTGACGTAGCAATGTTTTCCTGTTAAAATTTACTTATGTATGCCGTGGATGCGTGGTACTGATATTGTACCCGTACAGAACGCCTACAAAGGAAGAAAATTCTGCAAACATAGAATGTGAGGAATTGTTATGAAACCAACCATCAGAGTACCTTATTTTGAAATCGGCACCAAGAACTATGTCTGGGGCGACAAGCTGCTGGAATACGCTATCGCCGCTGACAAGGCTGCCGAGAAGTACGACATTGACGTGCTGTTTATTGTCCCCGCCCTGGAAGTCCGCCGGGTAGCGGAAAATACCAAGAACCTGAAGGTCCTGTGCACCTACATGGACACTCTGCGCCCCGGTCGCGGCTGCGCGGATATCCTGCCAGAGGGTGTTAAGGATGCCGGTGCCATCGGCGTTATGATCAACCACTGTGAGAAGCCTATGAGCCTGCCTCAGATGAAGCTGACCATCGATAGGGCGCGGGAACTGGATATGCTGGTGTTTGCCTGCGCGGATACCCTGGCTGAAGCTAAGGCCATTGCTCAGCTCCATCCCGACATCATCAATCCAGAGCCTTCCGAGATCATCGGCGGCGGCAAGGGCGCCAGCCCCATGGCTTATGTGATGGATTCCATCCGTGCCATCAAGGAAGTGGATCCCAACATCATGGTGGAGCAGGCTGCCGGTATTACCAATGGCCAGCAGGTCTATGACTTCATCATGGCCGGATCTGAAGCTGCCGGCGCAGCATCCGGAATCATGAATGCTGCTGACCCCATCGCTATGATCGACGAAATGATCGCCGCAACCCGCCGGGCTGCCGATGATCTGAAGAAACTGTAAGAATAAGGAGAATGAATGATGGTTTACAAAGAATCTTTTAAACTGGAGTCTCGTCACCGCGCTGTCAGCTTCCACGATATCACTGACAAGGTGAAGGAAATCGCTGCTAAGTCCGGTCTGAAGGACGGCATCGTGGTGGTTTATTCCCATCACACCACTTGCTCCGTCATTACTCAGGAGTGCGCCTTCGATATGTCCATGACCGGCCTGGAAACTTTGCAGCAGGATCTGGTTAATGCCTTTGAAGAGTGGATCCCCACCTGCCGTTATGAGGGTCAGTACCTGCATCCCGGCCAGAAGGCGCTGGTATTTGCCGAGGAGCACGGCGAGGACAATTTCGGCTGCCACAACACCGATGCCCATCTCCGGTCTTCCATTATTGGCAGAAACGTGACTATTGTTACTGTGGACGGTGAGATGGATCTGGGTGAGTTCGGTCGGATTCATTTCATTGACTGGGATCAGACCCGCGGCCGTACAAGAACCGTTCAGGTTATGATTATCGGTGAATAATCATTCATGATACATATCAATTATAATTAACACTTGGAGGAAATGAATATGGCTTTATATGATGAATTCCGTTTTAAACCCGCACCCTGGCTGCCCCACAGCGAGCTGCCCCTGGAAGAACTGGAGCGCGTACGTAACATCAAGCGCGAGGATATGGAGTACACCAATGAGAACGGTTTCTCTGTCAAGGTGGTCATCGATCCCACTCTTCACATGGTGCAGGATATGTTCTATCGGATTCTGATGTCCGATATCAACGACACTCCCTTCTCCATGATCTGCCCCAACCAGTGGCCCGGCGCATACAGCGCGGTTGCCAACATGCTGAACAAGTTCAACGTTTCTGCCCGGAATGTCCATGCCTTTGCTATGGATGAATGGGCTGACGAGGACGGCAATGTGGCTCCTCTGACCTACGGCGCCGGTTTGGGCTATTCCTTCATGAACCACTTCTATGGCCGGATTCGGGAAGACCTGCGTCCCCCTGTGGATCACTGGCACACCCATAACAATGACAACAAGGGTACTGATGTGTACTCCAACATGATCGAAGACATTACCGGCGGTGGCGTTGACGTGGTGTATACCGCTACCGGTTGGCCCGGCCACACTGCCTTTATCGACCCCAGAACTGAGGAATTCAAGGCCGATTCTCTGGAAGAGTTTTGCAAGCTGGGCTCCCGGATCGTCACCGAAACTCCTCTGACCATTTGCGAAAACTCCCTGTTCTCTCCTATGGGCGCATCCGGCGACGTATGGGCAGTGCCCTACAAAGCCGCTACCATCGGCCCCCGGGATATCTGCAATGCGAAGGAGCGCGTAGAGCTGCATAATTTTGTCAACCCCGATGGCAGCTCCTGGCAGAGAATGGTATCCCGTCTGGAACTGTACGGACCCATTTCCATGGAGTTCCCGGCATCCATTCTGCGGTTGGGTAAGGGTACCTGCTACGTATCTGAAGCTATTGCCAAGCCCTTTGCCAGCTGGCATTGCGGACAGGAAGACAAGGATCTGTAATTAATTTTACCTTCGTTAAATGGAGGAAAGACTATGAAACAACTGAAAATGCTTCGTGACCTGAAGGAAATTCCCGAGGTGTACCAGCCGGAGAGCTTTACGCTGCGCAAGTTTATTCCCGGTGATGAAGAGGCATGGATGGAAATCTGTAAACATGGCCTTTTAGAGGAGAATGACGGTATCGAACAGTGGCAAAAATGCATGTTGGATATTGAAGGCCTTGTGCCGGAACGGGATGTATTCTTCTATTGCGATGCAGAGGGAGTACCGGTTGCTACCTTCGCAGTGTATACACTTCCCAATGGTTGGGGCAATATGCACATGGTTGCTGCAAAACCCGAGGCGCGGGGCAACCACCTAGGATGGGCCATTGTGACCAAGGTTTTGCAGGAGACCCAGGCACGGTTAGGCAAAGACGGCTATGCTTCCTTGACCACGGACGAATGGAGAAAGTCTGCCGTTTCTGTATATCTTCGCGGTGGTTACCATCCCCTTCTACTGGAGCCGGAGATGCAGCAGCGCTGGCAGGGTGCCTGCGATGATGTCAATTTTCACGGCGTAGAAATGTGGGATATTGACGGTCGTCCTACAGGTATCGTATTGTAAGAAATTATAAAAATATGTAAAAGCGGTTACTGCGTAATGGCGCGGTAACCGCTTCTTTTATGTGAAAATGCATTCTGCGATTGCAATTCTTAAGGAAATATACTATAATTATGATAAATTGTATTGCATAAAGAGGTGGGATGAAATGGAAAACTTGCGTTACGGAATTCTCAGCACATCCTCCATTGCGCCGCGTTTTATTGCAGCGGTTCGAGAGGCAAATGCCGGGGAGATTGTGGCCGTTTCTTCCCGCACCTTGGAAAAAGCCAAGGAAAAGGCGGAGGATTGGGAGATTCCAAATGCCTATGGCAGCCACGAGGAACTGTTAAAGGATCTCAATGTAGATGTTGTTTATATATCCGCGGTCAATAGTCAGCACTATCCCTTGGCAAAGTCAGCGTTGGAGCATGGTAAGCATGTGGTTTGTGAAAAGCCCTGCACCATGTCTGCAGCTCAAACAAAAGAGTTGTTCGCCATTGCCAGGAAGCGGAAATGCTTTCTCATGGAAGCGGAGAAAATGCTGTTCCTGCCAGCGGTTGAGGAACTGAAAAGAAGAATTGATGCAGGTCATCTGGGGCAAATTCGCATGGTGGAAATGAGCCATTCTTTTGCAGCAGATTACAATGCATGGATGTTTGATGAAAAGCTTGGTGGCGGTGTGCTGCTTTCCAGCGGCATATATGCGGTGCAGCTGCTACTGTGGCTCTTTGGTCCTATTGCAAAGATCACAGGATTGCGTTCCTGCGGTCCGGAGGGAACGGAGCGGCAATATATCCTTACCGGTGAAACAGAAAGCGGTGTTCTCTTTAGCGCGAAAAACAGCACCCAAGCGGCGCTGGATAATACTGCCCGTATTTACGGCACAAAAGGCTGGGCAGAGCTGCCGGAATACTGGAAAGCACGGAAAATTACATTTCACATAGACGGAGAAGAAACACTGGAGTTTCCCTGCAAGCATGAGCTTATTTATGAAGCGCAGCATATTAAAGGCTGCATATCTCAGGGGCTGCTGACTAGTCCCGTTGTGACAGAGGAGCTTTCCGTCTCCGGGATTGCTGCATTGGAAAGGGTGAAGGAAACATGGTAAAAGGAAGAAAAATACCCTTGTTACTGGATTTGTTTCTTACCTTTGCAAAGGTGGGTGTTATGACCTTCGGCGGAGGGTATGCCATGCTTCCCATATTGCAGAGGGAAGTCGTGGATAACAAGGGCTGGGCAACGGAAGAGGAACTGATGGACTATTTTGCCATCGGTCAATGCACTCCCGGTGTGATCGCCGTCAATACCGCCACGTTTATCGGACATAAGCAAAGGGGAATCGTTGGAGGGATCCTGGCAACCTTGGGTGTAGTATTTCCGTCGTTGGTTATTATTTCCGCGCTGGCACTTGTGATCGAGGCATTTTCCCACCTGCAATGGGTGCGCAATGCTTTTGGCGGCATTCGGGTTTGTGTCTGCATATTGATCCTCAATGCGGTAGTTAAACTATACCGCAAGGCCGTGGTGGATAAGGCTACATTTGTCATCTTCCTGTTGGTGGCTTTGGGCGCTTATCTAACTCCTCTCAGCCCGGTAGTGTTTGTGGTTCTGGCAGCGGCTGCCGGCATAGCGCTGAAAGCTATTGGAGGGAAGAAGTCATGATGGTATTTCTGCAGATGTTCTATGAATTCTTCAAAACCGGACTGTTCGCCGTAGGCGGCGGCATGGCCACCATTCCATTTTTATACCAAATGTCGGACAAAACCGGATGGTTTAGCTATGACGACCTTGCCAACATGATTGCGGTGGGAGAATCCACCCCCGGTCCCATTGGTGTAAATATGGCCACCTATGTGGGTTTTCTCAATGGCATGAATCACGGCGGGATCACTGGTGGGATTCTTGGCGCTTTGGTGGCAACTTTAGGACTCATTACCCCATCAATTATCATTATTTTATTGATCGTAGCGGTCCTTAACAGCTTCCGGAAGCACCCTCTTGTGGAGTCAGCTTTCCATGGCCTGCGGCCGGCATCCACCGGGTTGATTGCAGCTGCCGGTATCAGCGTGATGGTATCCAATCTTTTCTATACGGAGCAGGGCTGGTCGTTGGCGGCAGTTAATTGGAAAGGATGGATTTTGGCAATCGTACTTTTCGTGCTGACCAATTTTATTAAAAAGACGAAAAAGCTTCACCCCATTGTATTTATCGGACTGTCTGCAGTGGCGGGGGTTCTGTTTTCTATGGGGTAACGGATATTAATAACATACTGAACGGAGGAAAAAACCGTGGATGCAAAACAAGTAATGAAAATTCTTGAGGATACCGCCTATGTTCGTATGGGTGGAAGTGAGGAAGAGTTACGGGCCGCCCAGTACTTAAGCGATCAGTGCGCCCAGTGGGGACTGACCGCAAATATTGAGCCCTTTGCTGTGGATATGGCTACCATTGAGCAGGCGACACTTATCGTGGATGGACAGGTAATTCCATGTAAAGGATATTTTAATGCCGGTTCGGCAGATGTGGAAGCGCCTTTTTATTATCTGCAAGGAACGGATCCTTACAGCTTGTCCCTGTGCAAGGACAAGATCGTTATGATTGATGGATATTTAGGATACTGGATCTATCAGGATTTGCTGGAAAACGGCGCAGTTGGTTTCGTTACATACGATGGCAATGCAAACTACGAAGACTGCGACATTGACCAGCGGGAACTGCGCAGTTATGTCAGCAAGGGTAACAAAATTCCCGGTGTGAACATCAATGCCAAGGATGCCATCCGTTTGGTGAAAAACGGCAGCGCTACGGCGAGAATCTGCCTGAAACAGACAGAATATCAGGGGGAATCCAGAAATGTGATTTTAGATCTGCCTGGAGAAATTCCCGAATACATCGTATTTACAGCTCATTACGATTCCACATCGCTGTCTCAGGGTTCTTATGACAATATGTCCGGTTCTGTGGGAATTCTTGCTGCGGCGGAATATTTTGCAAAGAATCCTCACCGTTACGGAATCCGGGTGATATGGTGCGGTAGTGAGGAGCGGGGATTGTTGGGCGCCAAGGCCTACTGCGCTGCCAATTCTGAGGAATTAAAGAATGTTGCGCTTGTCATCAATCTGGATATGATCGGCTGCATCATGGGTAAATTTATTGCCTGCTGCACTACCGAGGAAGCTTTGGTTCATTATATCAAATACTTCTCCGCTGAAACAGGTTTTGGCGTAAAGGTGAGCCAGAACGTATATTCCAGTGACTCCACGCCCTTTGCTGACTGCGGCGTACCGGCAGTATCCTTTGCCAGAATTGCGCCTGCCAATACAGCTACTATTCACAACAGTTATGACACCACCGCGGTGATGAGTGGGGAGCAGATGTGTAAGGACATTGACTTCATTCTGGCCTTTGCAGACCGGATGGCAAATGCTATGCGCTGTCCGGTAGCTCGGGAGATGCCGGATAATATGAAGGAAAAGCTCGACATTTACTTGTGCCGAAAGCGTGAAGACAAATAAATAAAAAAGCCGGCCATCGGAACAAATCCGATGGCCGGCTATGTATTATCTTACAGGCTGCTCAAATCATAGGAGGTCAGATACTTGGCGGTATTCATGACCATTTCCTTAAACAGCGCCCTGGCGTCCTCGTAAGTGCAAGTAACCAGAGGATCACAGGCAAATGCATTGAAGATCATTTCCACATCCCGGTTTGCCACAGCCTTAGTCACCATTTCCTGCTCAGCGCAGATGCGGGAGACCAGAGGATAGATCTCATTGGGAACTTCGCCGGCAAAAACAGGAGTGATGGAGTTGTCGCGGAACACGGCGTTGGTTTCCACAACGGCACCGATGGGCAGGTTGGGAATCTGACCGCGGTTGGGGATATTGACATTGGTAACCAGAGGCTCGGTCAGACCCAGAATGGCGCGGATCTGGTGGACACCTTCTTCACCGGTGTTTCTCAGAGCAACGGGCATTTCACCGGAGGCCAGCTTCGCTGCCTTGTCCAGACGGGTCTTCAGATCCTCTTTCCGCCAGGATACAGGAGTCAGAGAGAAGCCCCACTTCTTAGCGCATTCAGGGCTCTGCAGGAACCATTTGCCGGGGCAGAACTCGGACAGGTGACGGTCACCGGCAGCGGCGATCCAGCCGTATTTGAGGAACAGGTTCAGCTTCAGCTTCTGGGAGCTGGCGAAGTTATTGTTCATCCAATTGTTGTCCAGGTTCTGAGTATAGCCGGTTTCCTTATACTTTTCGGCGAACTGCTTATAGATGGGGAACAGATCCATGTTCCGGTAGGAAGCCTTGGTTAGCCAGGTGAAGTGGTTGACGGAAACAGGATTTACCTTGATTTCACTTCTGTCTTCCACCTTGATGCCGCAGATATCTTCCAGAGCGGTCATCAGCACACGCTGAGTACCGAAGACCTCATGGCAGCAGCCAAAGGCCTTGATCTCGGGGAATACGCGGTACAGAGTTCTTACACACAGGGTCATGGGGTTGGTGTAGTTAATGACCCAGGCATCGGGACAATAGGCTTTGATGTTCTCAGCAATTTCCTCGAACATGGGGATGGTACGCATGGCGCGCACAATGCCGCCGGGGCCGGAGGTATCGCCAACGGACTGGTAGATGCCGTACTTTTCGGGCAGATGGACATCGGATTCCATTTCATCAAAGGTGCCAGGGAGAATGGAGATGATGACGAAATCGGCGCCGGTCAGAGCTTCCTCTGCAGTCTTAGCGGCATGATAGGTCCACATAGACTTGGTGCCTTCGGCATCGTTATATTTGTTGCCGATGATCTCATTGTTCTTGGCAGCCTCAAAATCAATGTCGTACAGGTAAACATCGCCGGACATGTCGGGGCAGGAGGCCAAATCGCTCATTAAGCCCCAGGCCCAGCCGCGGGAACCGCCGCCGATGTATGCCAGCTTGACGTTCTTTGCACAATTGTTCTCGTAAAACATAGGAATTCCCTCGTTTCTCATATTATGGTATGTAACGCAATGTCATTATAGAACAACTTCTCAAAAAAATCAATGGATAACTTGCGTTTTTTGGAATTTATTGTGAAATGTTATTAAGCTGAATAAGCCTTGGATAGGGGGCTATAGATTATATGTTGTCAAAGGTGAGCTGGATGAAGAAGGGAACTTCTCCGCCCGGCATAATTTGC
>JAZOUU010000111.1:0-7093 GCA_045658365.1 Faecousia sp.
GGTCTTTCCTATCAGTGGACAAACTACACTACCAAGATTCAGGAAGGCGGCTTTGGCGGAGGTCCCGGTGGCTTTGGTGATGGAAATACCGACAAGGGTGAATACTCCACAAAGGGTATCAAGGCGGCAAATGAAATCGTCATAAACGCCGGCGCCGTCAACATCAAATCCTATGATGATGCCATTCGCGCTAACAATGACGGAAGCCTTGAAAACGGTGCGTCTCCTCTCGGCAATGTGACGATTAACGGCGGTACGATCACCGTATACTCCAATGACGACGGACTTCACGCAGACGGAACGCTTAATATCAAAGCAGGCACGGTCAGTGTGACCAATGCCTATGAAGGACTTGAAGGAACGCAGGTCAATATTTTGGGCGGTTACGTTTCGGTCAATTCCAAGGATGACGGTATCAATGCTACCGCCACATCGGGGACGGCGATTGCTATTAGCGGCGGCACCGTGTATATCTACTGTACGGGTGACGGCGTTGACTCCAACAGCAGAACGGCTGACGTGGGCATCGTATTCTCGGGCGGCAAAACTGTGGTCATATCCAATTCGGGAATGAACTCGGCTCTCGACACCGAAAACGGATACACCTATACCGCAGGCTTGGTGGTCGCCATTATGCCTCGCGGTGGCATGTCAAACGAAGCAACTCATTGCGATAACTTTACAAGCATAGGAAAATCTACCCAAACCTCTTTGACAAGCGGCGGTTATCTTGTGGTTGGTATTGAAGAAGCTACAGCTACAATCAAAATGCCGGCATCCATGAGCGGACTTGTAATCGTGCTTGGCAGTAATGCTCCCGACATCAAAACCGAGGCCTCTACCGATCTGACGCTTGACGAAAATGGCGTAGCATGGAATTAAGTTCATCGGAAGTTCCTTGAAAAAGAAACAAAATTTGCTATAATGTTTTCAAAGTTTGTTGAAAGGAGGGCTGGTTTATGCGCCTTTTAATTGCAGAGGACGATCCTAAGCTTCTTAAAAGTCTTGTGCACATTTTTGAGACAAATCATTATGTTGTTGACGGTGTAAGTGACGGTTCTTTAGCCTTCGATTATGCTTCCTCCGGTGAATACGACGGCTTGGTGCTGGATATTATGATGCCCGGTATGGACGGTGTGACCTTGTTGAAAAAGCTGCGCAAGGACGGAATTACGACACCCGCATTGTTCCTGACAGCCAAAACCGAAACCTACCAGAAGATTGAAGGATTGGATGCCGGCGCAGATGATTATCTCCCCAAGCCCTTTGCAACGGGAGAACTCCTTGCCCGCGTTCGCGCCATGCTTCGCAGGAAAGATAATTTTGTCCCCGACCTTTTGTGCTTTGGTGAGCTGACACTCAATCGCTCTACCTACGAAATTACCTATAATAGTGGGACACAATCCCTTAGCGGCAAAGAATTTCAGGTGATGGAGATGCTGATGCAGCAGCTGGGTATGATCGTCACAGCGGAGCAACTGCTCACCCACATTTGGGGATGGGATACGGATGTAGATACCAGCGTGGTTTGGGTGCATATCTCGAATATTCGAAAGAAATTAGATATGCTGTCTGCCCCTGTTGCGATCCGCTTTGTGCGTAACGCCGGATATATTTTGGAGGCAGCGTCATGATCTATAAGCTTCAGCGCAGATTCATTTTGATTTGTACCGTTTCGGTGTTGTCGGTTGTAGCTTTGGTATAATTGTCGCGTTGAACATTTCATCACTGAACAAAAATATGGATGTTCTTGCGGACCAGGTATCCGAGGGCGGCGGCAGATTCCCTGGCTCTTTTAACGATGGCTTCAAGCCCGATAAGTTTCCTTCGAAAAATGAGCCGAATTATGATTTCATCACACCGGAAACACCATTCTCAACGCGCCACTTCACTATTTTCTTTGATCAGAAGGGCGAAGTAGCTCAAACCTTTATGGAGTCGATTTTTTCTGTTCCGGAGGGAAAGGCAATTGAATATGCTAAAACAGCGATGGAGGAAAGCAGGGAACGAGGATGGATATACAACTACCGTTATAAGGCCTTTTCTACCGAAAGAGGTTATGGTGTTGTTCTGGTGGACGGCAGTATGAACCGCTCGGCTATGGTACAGTCCATTGCCATTGCCGGTGTTGTTCTGCTTGTATGCGCAGTTTTGGTGTTGGCATTGATTTTGCTGCTCTCAAAGCGGGCGGTGAAGCCAATTGCCGAAAGCTATGAAAAGCAAAAGCAATTTATTACCAATGCCAATCACGAACTAAAAACGCCTCTGACCTTGATACTTGCCAATCTGGATATTGCCGAAAGTGAGATTGGCAAAAATGAATGGCTGGAGGATATCCGTTCCGAGGGCCGCCGCATGACTGAGCTCGTGAATCAACTGGTTGCCCTCTCCCGTATGGACGAGGAGAATCACACACTGAATCTTTCAGATATTGCATTGGGCAGGATGGTCGCAGATACGGTTTCGGAATTTGAACCCCTTGCCGTAAGCCGCGGAAAAACCATAGGGGCAAACATCGATACAGAAATCATCTACCACGGCGACGATGCCCTTTTGAGACGGGTTGTGGGAATCCTGATGGACAATGCCATCAAGTATTGTGATCACGGCGGAGATATTGTTGTAACGCTTCACCGTGGCAGACACATCGTACTGACAGTGGAAAATACTTATGCATCTGTCGGAGAACTGGAGCTGAACCGTTTGTTCGACCGCTTCTACCGTGCGGATAAAGCCCGTACCTTTAAAGGTGGCTACGGTGTTGGACTTTCCATGGCAAAGGCGATCGTGGAGAACCACAAGGGTGAGATCACGGTGTACAAGAAAGATGACACGCATATTGGATTTAAGGTTGTGTTGTGAATTTGTAAGAACATAACGGCATAGGCGTTTAGCCCTCGTTCCGCAATGGAGCGAGGGCTTTTTCTATTAATTTCATAGAACATTCACAGTTTTCTTTAGCGCGGCTTTAGTGCAGGGCGGTAGAATGTGAAAAAATGGAGGTTTATTTATGTATATTATCAAAAATGCCTTTCGGTGTATTGGCAGATCAAAAGGAAGAAATATTTTGATCGGCATCATTGCTCTGGTGATTGCGATTTCGGCCTGCATCGGTCTTTCCATCCGGCAGGCATCAGAAAACGCAAAAACCACGGCTCTGGAAGGCTTAAGCATTACAGCGACCATTTCCTATGACCGTGCAAACGCTATGGGACAACTTGGCGGAAGCAGACCCGGCGGCTTTGGTGGCGGCAGTGGTTTTGACAAGGATCAGTTTGCTAATATGATGGGAAATGCCTCGTCCCTTACCTTGGAAGAATATCAGAAATACGCGGAAGCAGAGAGTGTGCAGGATTTCTATTATACCCTGACTGCCTATTTTAACGGCTCGGAGAATTTCTCTCCTGTTAGTGATCAAACCGAAGACGGTGAATCCGATGGTGAGCTAAAGGGAAGTCTTGAGGAAGAAAACAGCGGCAGCCCTTCCGGTTTCCCCGGAGGCATGGGCGGTGGCATGATGGGTGGTATGTTCTCCTCGGGAGATTTCTCCGTCATCGGATATAGCAGCGACAGTGCTATGATCGCTTTCATAAACGGCAATGCATCTATCGTAGACGGTTCTATGTTTGAACAGGGCATAAGCGAGCTTGTCTGTGTCATTTCTGAGGAATTGGCAATGTACAATGAACTGGCAGTCGGTGATACCGTGATCATTACCAATCCTTCTTTGGAAACTGAAAGCTATACACTGACGATTTCGGGTATATATACAAGCTCTGAAAACAACGACTTTTCTATGTCGATGTTCGGAGCAAGTCAAGATCCTGCCAATCGCATTTATATGAGCGCAGCGGCTTTGCAGACGGTTTTGGATGCATCGGAAGAGAACTCTACTACGATTACCAATGATTATGGCAGAGAAAGCGAAAGCAAGATTACCGGCACACTTTCCGCGACCTATTCCTTTGCAGATACGGAAAGCTATTACGCTTTTGAAACGGAAGTGCATACCCTTGGTTTTTCTTACGGAAGAACACCTGTATTAAAGGATATTTCCTATGAGTTTGAAAAAGGCAAGATGTACTGCATCATCGGCAAATCGGGTGCAGGTAAAACCACACTTCTTTCCTTGCTTTCCGGTCTTGCGGCTCCCAATGGCGGCGAGATCATTTATGATGGAAAAAACATTGCCAAGATCGATAAATACACCTTCCGTTCAAAATATATCGGTGTTGTGTTCCAGAGCTTTAATTTGGTTACCAAGTATACAGCGCTTGAGAATGTAGTTCTTTCTATGGACGTGTCGGGCGCAAAGATCAAGAACAAAAAACAAAAAGCGTTAGAACTCCTTGAAAGCGTTGGCCTTGACGAGGACGAGGCAAACCGCCGTGTGCTGAAGCTTTCAGGCGGTCAGCAGCAGAGGGTTGCCATTGCCCGGGCCCTTTCTTATAACCCCGATATTATTCTTGCGGACGAGCCTACGGGCAATCTTGACCGCGATACCCAAAAGGAGATTATGGATATTTTCCGTGATCTTACCAATCAAGGCAAGTGCGTGATCCTTGTCAGTCATTCTCCCGATGTTGCTTCTATGTGCGATGAGCGCTATGAGCTGACGAAAATTTTCGGGAAAGGCAAAAAACAATAAGTATACAGCACCCCGTCTTCTTACGAAGACGGGGTGCTGTTATAGTCTCTGTTGCATTGGATTTTTATGGATTTACAAGGAGTTATGAAAATAGGCCACTGAGTAAGGAAACTTAGTTTCATGTGTTGTAAACCCTCTTTGTTTTCTGTTATTCTTATGTAAGCAGAACAGTAAGGCTCTGCTTTATCCAATAAGCTTACCACAAAAGATAGAAATATTCATATCTTTTCGCTATTTTCCCGGATGGATTTATAACTGTGAGGTTTTATTGCTGTACATCGTCTAATAAGTGAAAAGATAAATAAAGGGGGGATTTGATGGACAGCGGGATCGACAGCTACCGCCATTTTTTAAATGGAGATAACAGCGCGTTGGAGGAAATTATTTTAATGTACAAGGATGGCTTGATCCTGTATTTGCACAGTATCGTCAACGATCTGTATCTTGCTGAGGAACTGGCGGAAGAAACCTTCGTAAAGCTGGTAGTTAAGCGCCCCCGTTTTTCTCAGCAGTCAGCCTTCAAAACGTGGCTGTATACCATTGGCAGAAACATGGCCATCGATCATTTGCGGCGAAGAAAGAAAGCGGAACTGCCATTGGAGGATTACCTGCAGCTGTGTGACGAGGAAGAGGATCTGGAACAGGGGTACATACAGCAGGAACATAAGATTATACTGCACCGCTCCCTGAAACAGCTGAAGCAGGAGTATCAGCAGGTGCTGCGGCTTGCGTATTTTGAGGGTTTTTCTTATAAGGAGATCGCACGCATCCTGCACAAGTCCACACACAATATTGAAACGATTGCTTACCGTGCACGGCAGGCGTTGAAAACCAGACTTATAATGGAGGGATTTGATTATGAAGAGTTACCGTGAGATGACAGAAAGCGTACTTGAAAAAGCGGGTACAGAAATTAAGAAAAAGGAGCGCAGACGCAGAAACGGTCTGCTCATCACCGCGTCTTCACTCTGCTTCGCGCTGTTGCTGACGGTGCTGGACATGGGAATGGAACGGTCTATGACGATGCAGCCCGGACTTTCCGCTGATGTCACCGATGCGCTCCAGCCGACACAGCAGGCAAAGGTAAAAATCACATATTTGACTGACGTTGAAGACCAAACTACGCAGGAATCGGTGTCTCCGGACGTGTCCATGCCGCTTGGCGCTATGATTCGCATTCGTGATATCAGGGGACTTTCCGTGGAGGAAGTGGACAACGCGCGGCAGGAAGAAATGTCCATTGCTAAAGAATTTGGCATCACTGGTAAAAGCTCCTATACCAAATGGGAGTATCCGGGACACATTACAACCATTGTCAGCAACGGCGGAATAACGTTGGATTTTAGTGATTGTGAAAGGGTTGAGAACGTCGCTGTTGAGACTACGGAAGTTGGTGCTGTAAGCAGGAGTGCGCATTTGTTTGGACCCAATCAGGAAGATACCATTTACTGGCCGAGTGTTCGAGAGGCTGTCTTCCATTGGTCCATTTCCAGTGAATTCGCTTTTGCGCTTGACGAGGACCCTACAATTCCTCTGGAGTCCATTCGGGATGTAATTACAATTAAGATCGATTACGTTAATGGCACTGAAGAAACATTGGTCTTCGATATCACGGTCAATGAAGAGGGATACATCTTTGTGACTCAGCGGGGTGTTCCGAATACCGCTGCATAAATACGCAAGTTCGTATGTTATCATACGCTTAACGCAAAAGCCCGGCGGCAAGATCTATTTGGTCTTGTCGCCGGGTGGCTGTTTATGGCAATAATTTGCACATTAGTGCAGACTTACCGGTGTTTTTCCCTTGCTTAAATTCTTAGCAAGTCTATTCTTCTTGGTAATACCTTTATTTACATTAAACGCGTTCCAGTAAATATTCCTCAGCGTAATGGGCAGCCACAGCGCCGTCGGCGGCTGCGGTAACGATTTGCCGGACCGCTTTTGTTCTTACATCACCGACGGCAAAGACACCGGGGATATTGGTTCTGGTGGATTCGTCAGCCACGATATAGCCGTCGCCGTCCAGCTCCAGCTGCTGTTTAAAAAGCTCGGTATTGGGGCTTCTTCCGATACTGACAAACAGGCCCTCAAGCTCCAGCACTTTTTCTTCGCCGCTAAGCGTGTTTTTAAGCTTAACACCGGTGAGCTTGTCGCCGTGGAGAAATTCCACCACGGAGCTGTTCCAGCAAAATTCAATATTCTCCGCTTTCATCAGCGGGTCGTGGTAGACTTTCGTTGCCCGAAGCTGATCTCTGCGGTGGATGAGATAAACCTTTTTTGCGATTCGGGACAGTACCATGGCATCCGCCGCCGCAGAGTTACCGCCGCCGACAACAGCCACTGTTTTGCCGCGGTAAAACATTCCGTCACAGCTGGCGCAATAGGCAACACCCCGCCCGGTGAGATCAATCTCTTTTGGGATGCCCAGATGTTTGTGACCGGCGC
>JAZOUU010000112.1:0-2896 GCA_045658365.1 Faecousia sp.
CATGGGCCGGAAGATACCGAAGACGTACATCCGGTTGAACTTGGCCTTCCGCAGGGCCGCGGAGCGCTTGGCGAAGTCCCGGTACTTGTTCTCCTCCTGGTTGAAGATCTGGGTGATCTTCATGCCGGAGAGGTTCTCGGACAGGTAGGTGTTCAGATCGGTGGTGGAGTTGCTGACAGCCCGGTGGACCCGGCGGGAGAATTTCCGGAAGATGATGGTGAAGAGCACAACGAAGGGAACAAAGCACAGCACCATCAGCGTCAGGGAGTAGCTCAGCATCATCATGGCGCAGAGTACGCCCACCACCACCATGGTGTTCTTGCACAGGGTCACCAGAATGTTGGTGAACAGGAAGGAGATGGAGTTGGGGTCATTGGTGACACGGGTCACCAGCTTGCCCACGGGGATGTTGTTCAGCTGCTCATGGGAGAGCTTTTCGATGTGGGTGAACACATCCAGACGGATCTGGGACAGGATTTTCTGGCCGGTCTTCTGAAGGATCATGGCCTGCAGATAGGTGCAGATCAGACTGACTACCAGGGTGCCGGCATAAACAGCCACCCGGATGAACAAATCCCGCAGTTCGAATTCTTCCTTGATCAGGCCCTGGATATCGCCGATGATCAGAGGAGATACCAGATCATAGACGATGGAGAAGGCCATGATGAAGAATACACCCACGAAGCTCTTCCAGTAGGGCTTGGCATAGCCCAGAAGCCGGCGGACGATCTCGCCGTCGGACATGTGGCGCTCGTGTTCTTCTTCCTGATCCTTGTGCTTCTGCAGGGCGATATAAGCCAGGACGAAGACCAGCGTAAAGGTGCCGATCAGCGCACCTACGATAAGAATGGGCAGATAATTACGCATTGTGGGCACCTCCCTCTTCTTCCAGTTTCTGGAGGTCGACCATTTTCTGATATTCGGGGCAGGTTGCATACAGCTCTGCGTGGGTACTCACGGCTACCAGCTCGCCGTTATCGATGAACAGGATCTTATCCATCTTCTCGATAGTGGAGATCCGGTGGGCGATGAGGATGGTGGTCTTGCCGGCGCGGGTTTCGTGAAGATTGTCTAAAATGGTTTTTTCCGTCTTGGTATCCACGGCGGAAACGCTGTCGTCAAGGATCAGAATGGGGGCATCCTTCATCAGCGCCCGGGCAATGGAGATCCGCTGCTTCTGTCCGCCGGAAACGGTGACGCCCCGCTCACCCAGAATGGTGCTGTAGCCCTTCTGGAATTCCTGGATGTTACTGTGGATGTCTGCCAGCCTTGCTGCGTCGACGACGGATTCGGCACTATGATTCTTTATACCGAAGGCAATGTTGTTTTCGATGGTGTCGGAGAACAGGAAGTTATCCTGGGGCACATAGGCGCAGGCTTCCCGAACACTGCGGATAGAAAGGGTGTTTACATCCTGTCCGTCAATGAACAAGGTGCCGTCGGACACATTATAAGTTCTGAGGATCAGGTCTACCAGTGTGGTCTTGCCGGAGCCGGTCTTGCCCACCAGGCCTACGCTTTCGCCGGCGTTGATGGTAAAGGAAATATTACTCAGCGCTTCAAAATCGCCGTCGGGGTACTGGAAGCTTAAATTCCGGAACTCAATATCGCCCCGGGGGTTTTGAAGGGCAACAGCGCCGGGGGCATCTTTCACATGGACGGGGGCATCCAGCAATTCGCCCAGTCGTTGCAGAGATGCCTTGCCTCGGGAGGACATGTCGATCAGCTCGGAAACGGCCATGATGGGCCAGATGATGGCGTTGAAATAGCCGATAAATTCCAGCAGCTCGCCGGCATTGAAGGCTTTGGTATAGACCAGATAGCCGCCGTAGCCCAGAATGATGCAGATCACGCTCTCAACAAACATGGTCACCAGCACACGGAACAGCACAGACGCCTTGGTGTGATCCAGGTTTGCGTTTTCGTTTTCCACATTCAGCTTTTTGAATGCCCAAAGCTCCCGGCCTTCTTTTACGAAGGCTTTGATCACGGCGATGCCGGAAAAACTTTCCTGTGAGAAGTCGGATAGCTTGGAAAAGGCTGCCTGACGGATATCCCATTTTTTCATCAGCTGCCGGCCCACAATGGTGGCGGAGGCCAGTAGAAACGCCATAGGAATCAGCGACAGAATTGTCAGCAGGCGATCCATCTGCCACATGTTGCTGATGGCAAGAAAGCCCATCAGCACGGCATCAAAGAACATCATAACGCCCCAGCCGAAGCATTCCTGCACGGTGTCCAGATCGTTGGTGAACAGGCTCATCAGATCGCCCACTTTATTGATCTGGTAATATTCCCGACTCAGTTCTTTGGCGTGGCTGAACATTTTGTTCCGCAGATCTTCTTCCAGCCGGACAGCGCTGCCAAAGAAGCAGACACGCCACAAAAACCGTCCAAAAACCATGGAAACAATGATCCAGATCATGGGCATACAGATGGAATCCAGCACAAACGACATGTCAAAAGCCACCTGCACACCGTGCACGTCCACATAGCCCTGATTGATGCCGTTGATGACCATGCCATACAGCTGAGGGATTTCCAGCTGCAGATAGTCCACGGCGATCAGCGCAATCAGACCTAGAATCAGCCAGCCGGCATATTTTAAGTAGTACCGGTTGATATGCTTTCCGAATATCATATGCGTTCCCTTTCTCTAATAAGTGATAATTATGCAAATTATAGCACATTCGGCTGTGTTTGGCAATCACCTATGAGAAAAAAGATACACCTGCAACAATGAAAACCGTTCAGATAAATGATCGTTTATCTTACGAATGGCGTACACCAAAGCCTCCCTCTGACGAGGGAGGTGGCTTCGCCAAAGGCGAAGACGGAGGGAGAGAAACTACCCCTCAGTCACGCTGTTCGCGTGACAGCTCCCCTGACAAGGGGA
>JAZOUU010000113.1:0-1353 GCA_045658365.1 Faecousia sp.
GTCTCTAGCGCCCAGCAACTATGAAGGTGTTCGGGTGAATCTGGATGAAGAACGCGGCAACGGTTGGTTCTTGCTGCGGTTGTCTCTTCACGATCCCCTGCTGCCTTTGAACATCGAAAGCAACAGCGTTGGTGGTTGCCGTACCATCGCCGCTGAACTGGCAAAATTCCTCAAGAATTACGATAAGCTGGACACGGCTTCCATTCAGGGATATCTGAAATAACAACGACCCTACTTAAAACAGCGAGCCTCTGACTGAGGCTCGCTGTTTTATTAAACCATCTGCTGGCCATTAATGAACAGTGTAAAGCGTAAATTCAAGAATTTGGCAGCCTGTCTGCAAAGGATCATACGATTCATAAATATCTCAAAATAGTCCATCACCGAACTAAATTGAGTATCAACAGAGAGCCTCAGCGTTACCTCCGTGCGCTCTTCATTAATGGTCATTTCCGAGTGGGTAACAGAATAATTCACCCGGTCATGAATATCAAAGGCATCCATATCCTTACTGCGCACACGGCTGCGCCGGACATCGGATTTGTCCGCCAGAATCAGCGCCGCAGCCAGAGGATTCACAGGAACGCCAGTTCCCTCATCGTGATTGCCGATGGCTGTCACAATGGGAGAAATCTCCTCTGCGGAAAAACCCAGGTTGTCCAAAATTCGGAAAGCCATCACCGCTCCGCTTTGGCTATGCTCAACCCGGTTCACCAAATTGCCGATATCATGCAGATACCCTGCAATTTTCGCAAGCTCCACAGTTCTGGACGGATACTCCAAAGTTTCCAGCAAATAGCCCGCAACCGCAGCAACTTTACCCACATGAGCAAAGCTATGCTCAGTAAATCCAAGAGCGCCGAGACTTGCATCTGCCTGGCGAATATAAGTCTGAATTGCTTTATTCTGTTTGATTTGCTCGTAGGTCATATTTAAACCCTCCGGAGAAATGACTGAGAATATTATACGCAATCTTTCGTTATTGCACAAGCATTTCTTTATTAATTAATACTTCTTGCTATTTTACGTCGAATTTGGTAAAATAATAGCAAAAAAACGCGGAGGAGAAATACGGTATGTACGAAATTACGGAAAAACTTATAAATTCCACTGCATGGTCCATGACCCCTCCGGCTGCCTACGGCCCATTCCACATCACATTTACGGTCATAGGTTTTTTACTCAGCTTTTTTCTAGCAAGAAAACTGAGATACCTGGGCGAGAAAGGCAACCGGATTGTACTGCTGAGCTGCGGTATTTTCCTTGCACTTACAGAGGTATATAAGCAACTGTTTTACTTTTTTTATATCGGCAGCGGCAGCTACCAATGGTGGATCTTCCCGTTCCAGATGT
>JAZOUU010000114.1:0-1958 GCA_045658365.1 Faecousia sp.
ATCCAACACTGAAGAAATAATTAAACCGAATAATAAAAAAATATACGAATATGAAAACTAACATTAAGAACACATTAGGCAAAGCGTCTTTTATCTTTGCTCTTTCATCTTTCCTCTTCATTTCTTGCGACCAGCAAGAAGTCGAGTCGTTCGACTCGCAAAAGGATACCCCCATCGCCATTGCTTCGGCTGGTGTGGCTGAATTGACAACTCGTGTCATCACCGAAGGACAACTTGTAGGATCAGTAGATGAGAATGTATCAATAAGTGTATGGGTTGAAGGTTCAGCAGAAAAGTACAATGCTAACAATGTAGAGTGGATTCACCATGGTACCGATTGGTACAGCAACAGCACTGTGCTGTATGAAGGTGAAAATAAACAAAAGATTTGCGCTTTGAGCCCTTATGTTGATGGTGCTTCTGCCGAAGGCGTGACCATCACAGCCGATGGAACGACCGACTATTTGGTGGCTTCGCAAACTCTCATCACAAGCAACCCTGTTAACATTAACATGTCACACGCCCTTGCAAAGCTGGTGCTTAATCCTACTTTAGGTACTGAGGTGACAGGTGATAACATTGCTACCGTAGAGGTGCAGAATATGTATACTCAAGGTACTTTGAATGTTGAGGAAAACAATTGGACCAATTGCACAGGCACTACTGCTTTTACCATGACCAACAATGAGGTTCTTGTTGTTCCAATGGAGGGTTGTGAGTCATTCCCTATCGTGATTACAATGGAGAGCGGCCGTGTATTCAGCGCCAACATCAGCCTTGCTAACGTTGACAACAAGTTAGAAGGTGGCACCCAGTACACCATCAAGCTCCAGATCGGTCATGATACTGTGACAATTGGTGACATCAGTGCTGCATCATGGGGAACACCTGTTGATGGTGGTGACCTTGAAACAGAGTAATGAATCCTTTGGTGAAACAAACAAATCATTAGAACAATGAAGACATCAAATAAATATATCGTCCTTGCAGCCATGGCACTGACCTTCGCTGCTTGTACACAAGAGGAAGACTTCACTCCGCAGACTGATGGCGATGCTGTGAAGATCAACGCCACCATCGGCAGACTTCAGACCCGCGTGGCATACGAAGACGATGGTGCTACCAACTTTATCAACCGCGACGAGATCTGCGTGAAGAACATTTTGCGTGAGACCAAGAATGTCGCTACCTATACCTTTGATGGAACCACTTGGACCACTACCGATGCTCTTGTATGGAATGGCGGTACAGCAGAGAGCCAATTCCAGGCATGGTATCCTGCTACGGCATCGTTCGACGAGTTCACCTTGCCCACAGATCAGAATTCTATAGAAGAGTTACCAGCTGCCGACTGGATGACAGCTTCCACCAGCGCAATGGTGAAGCCGGCTGACAAGACCATCAATCTTGCGTTTGAGCACAAGCTGGCAAAGATTACGGTTCAGATTACGGAGTTCACTTCGCAGTTCGGCGATGAACCACGCCTTATGGCTGCTACCATCTATTCTCTCAGCGATGAGTACGTTACTGTCAATGGAGGAATCAAACCTGTTCTTGGAGGTAATGCTGCAACAGCTATCGTTTGCCCAGGCAGATATGCTGTTGATACAAACTTGATGGAGGTAACAATATCCGACGACGGCCGTCAGACCTATCTGAATGTACCTGTCAACGCCTTCTTGACGAATACCGGTCTTGAAGCAGGCAAGCATTACAGATTCTCGTTGAAAGTTGGTAAAGATGCCATTTCTATCACTAAAGTGAACGTTGAACCTTGGACAACAAAAGAGATTGATGGCGGTGTGGCAGAGGAAGTAATACCTAATACCTTTGACGCAACAGCGATGACAGCAGAGCAACTTAATGCAACCGTGGCAAAAGCGTTGGATTACGGACATACTGAACTTGCCATTACCCTTGCTGCCGATGCAGATGCTACAATGTTCTCTGCCATTACT
>JAZOUU010000115.1:0-24726 GCA_045658365.1 Faecousia sp.
TTTTTTTACATTTACCTGCTTGGCAGAGGACGCTTTATTTGGTATAATGATTCAGTAATGCAAACAGGTGGAAAGGTGATGAATTTTGAAGGAACTTTGGACAAAAATCAAGGAGGCTTTGGTGTCAGCACTTCCGATCACGCTGATCGTTTATGTGCTGGCTTTGACCCCTTTATTTAATTTTACAGATACGGAACTCATCATCTTTACCGTTGGTGCGGTGCTGCTGGTGTTGGGCATTGGCCTATTTAATCTGGGCGCGGATCTTGCCATGACTCCCATCGGCACCCAGGTGGGCTCCGGTCTTTCCAAACAGCGCAAGCTTGGATTGCTGCTGGCGGTCTGCTTTGTGCTTGGTATGCTTATTACCATTGCAGAGCCGGATCTGCAGGTGCTTGCCAAGCAGGTCAGCGCGGTTATGAACTCTGCGGTACTTATTTATGCCGTAGGCCTGGGCGTTGGCGCATTTTTGGTGGTTGCGGTAATGAAGATCGTGTTTAAGCGGTCTCTTTCCCAGCTTTTAATGCTGTTTTATATGCTGATGTTTGCCTTTGCGCTGATGCTGGTGGTGCAGGATAATGAATCTTTGCTGCCCCTGGCCTTTGATTCCGGCGGCGTTACCACCGGCCCCATTACCGTGCCCTTTATCATGGCTTTGGGTGTTGGTATTTCAAGCGTTTTGGGCGATCGGCGCAGTAAGGAAAACAGCTTCGGTCTGGTGGCCCTGTGCAGTGTGGGACCCATTGTGGCCGTGCTGGTGTTGGGACTGTTTTCCAGCAATGATCTGACCTATCAGGTGCCGGATTATGCAGTTTCTTCCAATATTATTAATGCGTTTTTGTATACTGCCGCCCATACAGCAAAGGAAGTCGGCATTGCGTTGGGCCTTATCGTGGTATTTTTCCTGATTTGCCAGATTGTATTCCTGCGGCTTCCGAAGCGGCGGCTGCTGAAGATCGGCCTTGGGGTTGTGTTTACCTTTGTGGGTCTTGTGATGTTCCTCACCGGCGTGAATGTTGGTTTTATGCCCATCGGGTATCAGTTGGGATTTGCTCTGGCAGGCGGAAACAAAGTGTTGCTGACGGTATTTGGCCTTATCATGGGTGTTTTGGTGGTTCTGGCAGAGCCTGCGATCCATGTGCTCAATACCCAGGTGGAGGAGGTCACCGGCGGCCTGGTGACGAAAAAGTCCATGATTACAGGACTTTGTATCGGCGTCGGCGCATCCATTGCCCTGTCTGTGATCCGGATAATTTTTGATTTTTCCCTGGTTTATTACATCATTCCCGGCTATTTCATTTCTTTGGCGCTGAGTTTGTTTGTGCCGCCTGTGTATACCGCTATCGCCTTTGACTCAGGTGGCGTTGCCAGCGGCCCTATGACCTCTGGCTTTATTCTGCCCTTTGCCACCGGCGTGTGTGTCTGCCTGCAGGGAGAAGCTGCGGTGCTGCGTGATGCCTTTGGTGTGGTGGCATTGGTTGCTATGACACCGCTGATTACCATTCAACTGCTTGGCTTCCGATCCATCTTGGATCGCAGGGTGAAGGAACACCGGGCCATGAAACGGATTTTGGATGCAGATGATCAGCAGATCATCAATTTCATGTAAGGAGGAGCGGTCATGCAAAATTCTGTCAATGAATCTGCCATTAAAAAGCTAAAGCTCCTCTGTACCATTGTGGATCGCCCAAAGGGTGAGTTTTATCTGGATGTGATCAGCCAGTTTGAGGTAAATTGCCAAATGGTATTGGGCGGCATGGGTACCGCAAAATCGGATCTGATCGATATGCTGGGACTGACGATCCATAAGGCGGTCATTTTCAGCGTGGTTCGGGAAGACAATGTGGAGAGGATCATGCACTGCCTGGAGGATAAATTTGAGACCATTAAAAACGGAAAGGGAATCGCCTTTGCTGTACCGCTAAGCAGCGTGATTGGCGTGAACCTGTATCAGTTTTTGAGCAATAACCGAGTGGGGAGGGAGTAATGACTATGAAAACAGAGAATCATGAAGTGATTTTTGCCATCGTGAATTCTGGATTTGCCGATGATGTGATGGAGGTTGCTAAGGAGCAGGGTGCCCGGGGCGGCACCATCCTCAATGCAAGAGGTGTTGCCAAGGAAGAAGCTGCGACGTTTTTTGGCATTACTCTCCACGCGGAAAAGGAAATTCTGATGATGGTTGTGGAAAAGGACATTCGGGATAAAGTCCTCAATGCCATCTATAAGGAAATGGGCATGGCGAAAGCTGCCCAGGGCATTGCGTTTTCATTGCCGGTATCCGATGTTGCCGGCCTGGCGCAAAAGATCGAGCCGGAAAAAACAGAAGAATAATAAAAAAGCACCGCTGAAAAGCGGTGCTTATTTATTTCTTTTTGGATTGGGTGTGAGACCCAGGAGGTAGTCTACAGAAACATTGTAAAAATTAGAGAGCCGGATCAACACATCTGTGGGAATATCCCGTTGCCCCAGTTCGTAATTGCTGTAAACCTGTTGAGAACAGCAAAGGTAGTCCGCAAGCTGCCGTTGCTTGAGGTCTCTGTCTTCACGTAAATCTCGAATCCGCCGGTACATAATGATCACCTCGCGGTTAGGATACCACACTGCAAAATGTTGTATTGACAATTACCGCAAAATGCGGTAAGATGTCCGTGTAATATCTTTTATCGAAGAATTACAGAAGAGAAATAGAAGAAAGGAGATATAAACATGGGTATTGCTTCTTTGGTTTTGGGCATTGTTAGCGTCGTTTGGGCTTGCTTTGGCGGTACTTGGTTGTCTTCAATTGTGGGTATTGTTGGCATTATTCTGGGCGCGCTGGGTAAGAAGAAGGGTGCTAAATGTGCAGTTGCCGGTTTGGTTCTGTCCATCATTGGCACAGCTCTTGGCCTGTTGTTCTACATCGCATGCGTAGCCTGCGTGGGCGCATTGGCTGGTGCTGCCGGTTCTATCTAATCTTGTCCATAACGAATCCCTGTCGGCATTGTGTTTTGCATACCGACAGGGAATTCACTATTATCTTTGTAGGGGAATACCATGTATCCGTATATTCATATTTTTGGTCGCACGATTGGTTCATATGGTCTGTGTCTAACGATTGGGTTTGTTCTGACTGCGATCATGGCAATGCGAAAAGGAAAACCACAAGGGCTGATTATAGAGGATATCTTAATTGTTGGTGCTTTCACATTGGGGTTTGCGTTGTTTGGCGGCAGTTTGCTCTATGTTTTTGTAACTTACCCGCTTGAGAAGATATGGGAGTTCATTGCAAGAGGAGATTTTAGCTTCTTAGGAAGCGGCATTGTATTTTACGGCGGACTGATCGGCGGCATAGCAGGAGCATTTTTAGGCATTCGTGTTGCCGGTTGTAAGCTAAGTCTAATTGAACGGTCAGTGGTGCCGTTTGTTCCATTGGGGCATGCCATAGGACGGATCGGCTGTGTTTTGGCTGGCTGCTGTCATGGCTTTGCTTATGAGGGCCCCTTTGCACTTTATTACCCCAACTCCGTATTAGGCCTTTCGCCTGACCAGGGATATTTTCCTGTGCAAATTCTGGAGGCGCTGGGGAATTTAGGCGTATGTGGAATTCTTTTGTGGTATGATAAGAGAACGAAACGGACTACGGAACTAATCTTCCTGTATTTGGGCTTATACGCAACCTTCCGTTTCTTCCTGGAAATGCTCCGGGGCGATGCTATCCGGGGGGTATGGTTCCACTTGTCTACGTCCCAAATTATCAGCGTGTTGCTGCTGATAATTTCCACAGTGGGTTTTTTAAAATGCAAGTTTCACAGAAAAACTTCTGTTAACCAATAAAAAAGCACCGCTTATTAGCGGTGCTTTTTGCTGCGACGCAGGTCTATAAGCCGGGTTCTGTCTTGACAGCCATCTATCTAGTTCCGCAATTGCTCACGGAATCCAGCCGCCTCCTCGGAACGGTCGGGCAGACCTTATGTTCCTCCACGGCGTTGCTTCGGGATAGAGTTTACAGCGTAAAACCCATGTTACCATGGGCCGGGTGGGCTCTTACCCCACCTTTTCACCATCACCGGATCAATCCGGCAGTATATCTCTGTTGCACTTGTCCTGAGGTCACCCTCGGCGGGCGTTACCCGTTATCCTTGCCCTGTGAAGCCCGGACTTTCCTCACGCAGTACCTTTCGGTATCTGCCCGCGGCTGTCCAACCTGGTTGCGGAAATATTGTACCCCAAAGCATGTCAAATGTCAAATGCTCCGCAGGATTTATAGCTTCGGATGGGGACTTTTTCCAACAAATTAAGGTGGAATTTATCCGCCATTTTCAGAGCCAGCCGCTCAGAGGGAATATCTGCCACATCCTGAGGCGCATGGGCATCACTGCCGATAACCACGCTGCAGCCAGTTTCACCGGCGATTTCCCAAAAAACATCATTGGGATAAAAGCGTTGGCTGCGCAGTCCCAGAAGATTGATTTCCAGCGGAATATTGCGGACTTTGGCGGCTTGGCAAAGCTTGGTCATAAGGTGGCGGTAGGTATCTTCCGACCCGGTGAAAGGCATCAGGTCCGGATGGGCGAGGTAGGAAAACAGTCCCGTATCCAGACCCGCAATTACCTGATTGATATACCGCTCCAGTAAGGATGCATCCTCTGTGGGCCGACCGGCATAGGGCTCGTTCTGTTCGTTTCCTACCCAATGCTGACCCAGGATCATATATTCAATGTCATAAGGAGCCAGCATGGTCAGCAGGTCATCCATTCGGTCGGGATAATACTCTACCTCCAGCCCCAGACGGATATCAATTTGCGGCGCATAGATTTCCTTTAGGGATAAAACTGTGCGGACATAGTCTTCCAGTTGGTCGGGATACATCCGCATATGGGTGTAGTAGTCCCCGGGGAACAGAAACGGGGTGTGGTCGGAAAATCCCAACGTGGTGAGACCTCCGGCAATGGCGTGCAGTACATATTCTTCCTCTGTGCCGACGGCATGCCTGCAGCGAACGGTGTGGGTGTGAAAATTCTCTAGCACGGATAGCCTCCAGATTTTGTTTTGTTTATTGTACTGTGGGGAAGGGTGTTTGTCAAATCTCTTGCAAATTCTCTTTGGACAGGATATACTATATCTATATCCAATATTGGAATGAGGATGAAATGATGATGGGTGCTTTTGAATCCTATTTTACATCTTTGAAGGGAAAGCGGATTGCGGTTTTCGGCCTGGGCGTCAGTAACCGACCCCTGGTGCGGCTGCTGCTTGCCTATGGCTGCGATGTGGTGGGCTGCGACCGGACAGAACGGGAGCATTTAGACCCAGAGGTGCTTGAGCTGGAGCAGCTGGGCTGCAGACTGCAGGTGGGGGAGAAGTATCTCCAAAACCTGCAGGCGGATCTGGTGTTCCGGACACCGGGCATGCATCCCGGAAATCCTGCGCTGGAAGCGCTGCGCCGGGAGGGCGCGGAAGTTACCAGCGAAATGGAAGTGTTTTTCGAGGTCTGCCCCTGCCCGATACTGGCGGTGACCGGCTCCGACGGAAAGACCACCACCACGACCCTGATTTCCGAGATGCTGAAAGCGGAGGGGAAAACGGTCTGGCTGGGAGGTAATATCGGAACGCCTTTGCTGCCCTTGACCCCGCAAATGAAAGAAACCGACTATGCTGTGGTGGAATTAAGCTCCTTCCAGCTTATGGATATGAAACGCAGCCCCCGGGTGGCGGTGGTTACCAATCTATCTCCCAATCATCTGGATGTCCATAAGGATATGCAGGAGTATGTGGAGGCAAAAAAGAATATTTTCCGCTTCCAGGACGGCGACTCTGTTTTGGTAGTCAATGGAGACAATGAAATCACAGCGGGGTTTGTAGGCAACAGCGCAACCAAGACCTTTTCCCGTCAGGGAGCGGGAGATGTTTACCTGAAAGAGGGGACAATTTTCCGTGGGGATGCGCCGGTGCTGGAGACAAAAGAGATTCTTCTGCCCGGTGTCCATAATGTGGAAAATTATATGGCGGCCATTGCAGCGGTGGAGGGCTTAGTGTCCGATGAGACCGTAGTTCGCGTAGCGAAAACCTTTGGCGGTGTGGAGCACCGGATTGAGCTGGTGCGCATCAAGGATGGGGTGCGTTATTACAACGATTCCATTGCCTCTTCTCCCAGCCGTACCATTGCAGGGCTTCACAGCTTCCCCGAGCGAGTAATTTTGATCGCCGGTGGCTATGATAAGCATATTCCCTATGATGTTTTAGGGCCGGAAATCTGCGCCCATGTAAAGAAGCTGTTTTTGGGCGGCGCTACGGGACCGCTGATTCGCGATGCTGTGGAGGCATGTGCCGGGGAGAAGCCGGAAATTGTGGACTGCGGAGATTTTGACAGCGCGGTTTATGCGGCGGTTGCAGCAGCCCGTCCGGGAGATGTGGTGCTGATGAGTCCTGCCAGCGCAGCCTTTGACCAGTTCAAGAACTTCATGGTACGGGGCAATCATTTCAAAAAGATGATAATGGAGCTGTGAGTATGAAAATGTCCAAAGTGACCCGGGCGATCCGGGCGGCGCTGCCGCTGAAATATTGCGGCGCTGTCATTGTGGCGGCAGGGAGCGCCTCCCGAATGGGTGGTATTGATAAGGTGATGGCGCCCCTAAATGGCGTGCCCATGATCGTGCATACTGTCCGGGCATTTCAAAATTGCGATGCGATCCGGGAAATCGTTGTGGTCACCAGAGAAGACCTTTTAATTCCTATTATGAGCTTGTGTCATGACTTTTCCAAGGTGCAGGCAGTGGTTGTGGGCGGTGATAGCCGGCAGGACTCGGTGTCCCGGGGGATCGGAGCATTATCTGAAAAAGCCAAACTGGTTGCGGTGCAGGACGGAGCCCGTCCGCTGATTACCTGCCAGGTCATTGACAGGACAGTCCGGGCAGCCCATACCTATGGAGCGGCAGCCCCGGCGATACCAGTGAAGGATACCATAAAGGTGGTCACCGGCGGCGTGGTAAACCAAACACCGGACAGAAGCGCATTGCAGGCGGTACAGACCCCTCAGGTATTTGACATTGACCTGTTAAAAGCCGCTTTGAAACAGGCGGAAAAAGACGGCGCGGCCATTACCGATGATTGCTCTGCCGTGGAGCGGCTGGGCATGTCCGTGAGAATCGTGGAGGGTGACGAGCGGAATATCAAGGTCACAACGCCCTTGGATTTAAGCATCGCCATGCTTTTATTGGAGGAAGAAATATGAGAATCGGCCATGGCTATGATGTGCATCGGTTTGCGGAAAACCGGGATCTGATCCTGGGGGGCGTGAAGATTCCCTTTGCGCTGGGGCTTTTGGGACATTCCGATGCGGATGTTTTGCTTCATGCAGTGATGGATGCCCTGTTGGGAGCGGCGGCGCTGGGTGATATCGGGCGGCATTTTCCTGATACGGACCCTAAATATAAGGGGGCTGATTCTCTGGAATTGCTGAAAATCGTTGGGATAATGGTGAAAGATGCGGGTTATCGCGTGGAAAATCTGGATGCGACGGTGCTGGCGCAGCGCCCCAAGCTGAAAGACCATATTGGTCTAATGGAGCGAAACATTGCTTCTGTGCTGAAAATTAAGGAAAATTGTGTGAATGTAAAGGCCACCACGGAAGAGGGATTGGGCTTTACGGGAAATATGGAGGGCATGGCCTGCCACGCAGTCTGCCTTCTGGAAAAAGAGGACGCATTGTAATGCGTCTTCTTTTTTGTTGCTACACTCTTTCGACAGAACTCGCATAGACTGTTGCGGGAGGGATAGAAATGGAAAATGAGTGGTTAATCACCTTTCGTTCAGTAACCTATGCACAAAAGGGAGAGGTTGTTTTGAAGAGAAACGGTATTCGTTGTACACTGCAAAGAACACCAAAAATTCTCTCGGAACGGGGCTGCGGGTATTGCCTGCGCCTTCGTGGCAATGAGATAATGGCGGCTGTGGAAACGCTGAAACGGCAGCAGGTGGCTTATGGAAAATGCTACGCCATTACTGCTAGTGGCCGGCCGGAGGAACGGGTGTTATGATGTATCTGGATTATGGCGCAACCTCCTTTCACAAGCCGGCTGCAGTCCGGCAGGCGATGGCGGAGGCTATGGTTCAGTGCGCCAATCCGGGACGGGGCGGATACCCGGCAGCCATGGCTGCTGCGAAAACAGTGTACCGCTGTCGGGAAAGGGCAGCGGCGCTGTTTGATTGCCAACCGGAGCAGGTGGTGTTTACCTCCAACTGCACCCATGGCTTGAATATTGCTATCAACTCGCTGGTCAAAGCCGGGTCAAAGGTAGTCATTTCCGGTTTTGAGCATAACGCGGTCACCCGGCCGCTGTATTTGCTGGGAGCAAAGGTGACGGTGGCTGGGCGCAAGCTGTTTCACTGGGAAAGCACACTGGAGGAGTTTGAAAAAGCGCTGCGGTCCGGGGTGGATGCTGCGGTATTTACCCACGTTTCCAATGTGTTTGGCTATATTCTTCCTGTGGAAACCTTGGCACAGATGTGTCGGGCTTACGGTGTGCCTTTTGTCATTGATGCTGCTCAATCTGCAGGAACACTGCCGGTGGAATTGGAAACGTTGGGGGCGGATTTTATTGCCATGCCGGGCCACAAGGGCCTTTTAGGCCCTCAAGGCACTGGACTTTTACTATGCCGCAGACAGCCGAAACCGCTGATTGCAGGAGGAACCGGCAGCGATTCCCGAAATCCTGCTATGCCGGAGGATTTGCCGGATCGGTTAGAGGCAGGCACTTTGAATGTGCCGGGCATTGCGGGACTGGAGGCAGGACTGCGATATCTGCAAAAAACCGGCATTGATACCATTTATCGAAGAGAGCATCGGACTGCTGAGCAGTGCATTTGCGATTTAAAGGCTATGGGCTATACGGTGTTTGCCGGAGAGCATCAGGCATCTACGATTTCCTTTTTACCCCCGGGGGACTGCGAAAGTTTTGCACAGAAATTAGCGCAGAGGGGTATTGCTGTGCGGGCAGGACTGCATTGCGCGCCGCTGGCCCACGAGAGCGCAGGGACCATTGACAGCGGAACGGTCCGCATCAGCTTCGGATATGACGCATCCCCTGCGCAAAACGCGATATTAAGGCAAAATTTCCCCAAAGATTTGGAATGAGATCTAAAATTTTTTTGGATTTCTATTGCTATCAGGCCGTGAATCCGCTATAATAAATAGGATAATAGGATTGGTATGCAATCTATGCGGATTTTGCGTTTACGGATAGAAAAAGGTAGGGTGGAAGTTATGGACAATATTCAAAATTTGCTCCAGCAATTGACGAAGATGCAGTGGTCGGATTATCTGGATATTCTGATTGTAGCTTATTTGCTGTATCGGATTCTGCCCTTAATTCGCACCACCGGTACGGCCCGGGTTGCCAAGGCGATTGTGGTCATCATTATTGTTGCCGGGTTGACCAGAGTGTGGAACTTGTACACCCTTAGCTTTATTATGAACCAATTCCTTCAGGTTGGATTGATCGCACTGGTTGTTTTGTTCCAGCCGGAGCTGCGCCGGATGCTGGATCATATCGGCAATATGCGGTTGAGCAGTTTCTTGGGTAACAATAAGCAGGAAGCAGAGATGACCCAAATTATCAATCAAACGGTTCTGGCTTGTGAAGTTATGAGCCGGGAACGTGTGGGCGCACTGATCGTATTTGCAAGAGATAATCTCCTGGAGGAATACTTAAAGACCGGCACCAAAATCGATGGTCAGGTATCGGAGCAGCTGATCCGCAATGTGTTTTTCCCCAAGGCGGCTCTGCACGACGGCGCTATGATCGTCCGTGACGGGCGAGTGGCAGCTGCCGGCTGCGTGCTGCCCCTGTCCTCCAGCGACCGGCTCAGCGCGGATCTGGGAACCCGACACCGCGCCGGCGTGGGTATCAGTGAAGTTTCGGATGCGGTGGTTATCATTGTGTCGGAAGAAACCGGCACAGTTTCTGTGGCGGTGGGAGGCATGCTGAAGCGGCATTTGGCGCCCCAGACCCTGGAGCGGCTGTTGACCAATGAGCTTTGCCCGGAGGATACCAATCAGCCGGAAAATCTGGTGGTTCGCCTGCGACAGAAATTGCAGAGGAAAGACAAGGAGGAGCATAAATGAAAAAGAAGATCGTCTATGCGCTGTTGTCTATTGTCATTGCCTTTGGACTCTGGGCCTATGTGATCACAACGGTGAGTCCCGAGTGGGAAGAGACCTACTACAACATTCCCGTTGTGTTGGACAATGAAACGGTTCTGCATGAAAACGGTCTCATGGTTATGGAGGATGAAATCCCCAAGGTGACGCTGAAGCTGAAGGGAAACCGCAGCGATCTGGTAAACCTGAACAGCGCTAACATTACCCTTGTGGCAGACCTGGCCAGAATTTACGAGCCCGGCGAACAGAACCTGACTTATTCCATTACCTATCCGGGAGATGTTCCGGATAATTCCGTTGAAATTCTGAGCAAACTTCCCCAGTATATTACACTGACCATTGCGGAAAGAAAAACTGCGGAAGTGCCCGTGGTGCCACAGTATGTAGGAAGCGTTCCGGAAGGGTATCAGACCGATAAGGAAAACATGGTTTTGGATCATCAATTTGTGACGGTTACCGGACCTGCGTCTGTAGTGGACCGGATTGAGATGGCAAAAATAGAGGTTAATCTGGAAAATCAGACAGAAACCATCCGTCAGGTTTATCTGTATTCGCTTTGCGATAAGGATGGGAATGAGGTTACCTCTGAACACATTGTAACGGATGTATCGGAAGTGAATTTGACGCTGAAAATCCGCCGTTATAAAGAAATTCAGCTGATTGTGAATGTGTTCTCCGGAGGCGGCGCTACCGAAGCCAATGCTGTCATTGTTCAGGATATGCAAACCATCCAGGTTTCCGGCACACAGCAGCAGCTGGATAGTTTGGGCGACAGTTTGGTATTGGGTGAGATTCGCCTGGGCGAAATTCCTGAGGCAACCACGAAGATGTTTGAAATCAAATTGCCGGAGGGTGTAGAGAATCTGACGGGAAAAGACACCGTGAATGTAAAAATAGAGTTCCCCAACTTGGTCAGCAAAACAGTAAAGGTTTCCAATATTCAGGCGAATAATATTCCTGTCGGTATGAAAGTGGAGATTCTGACCATGGAGATGACCGTGGTTATCCGGGGACCCAAGGCGCAGGTAGAGGCGCTGACATCGGAGAATTTGAGAGTTTTGGTGGACTTTTCCGGGGCACAGTCGGGCATGAATACCTATAAAGCTATGGTGCAGGTAGATTCCGGAACATTTAAGGATGTAGGTGCTGTGGGTACCTACACTGTCTACGCCAGAGTAAGCGCCGGTAATTAAGCTTATACCATCGGGTACTTGGGGAGATATTCCCCGGAAGCCCGGATGAGAGGGGATAATGAAATTGATCAAGAGCATGACCGGCTATGGCCGGGCCGTGGAAACGGTGAACGGGCGGGAATTTACCGTGGAACTGCGCTCCGTGAACAATCGGTATTTGGATTGTACGGTGAAGCTGCCCCGGGCAGTATCCTTTGCGGAGGATGCGGTCAAGCAGGCAGTGAAAGCCGCCGTATCCCGGGGCAAAGTGGATGTATATATTTCCATGAAGTCGGAATCGTCGGAAGACACTACCATTTCTCTGAACAAGGTGGTACTGGAAGGGTATCTGGCCGCCATGGAGCAGATGACCCGGGAATATCCGGTAACCAATGACATCAGTGTATCTCTGCTTTCCAAAATGCCGGAGGTATTCACTGTGGAACGCAGCGAGGTGGATGAACAGCAGCTGCTGCAGGATCTTCTGCAGGTGGTAGGCGCGGCGCTGGAGCATTATAATGCTATGCGCAGCACCGAAGGCCAGGCCCTGGATGCAGATCTGCGGAAACGCGGACAGGCTATTTTGGAAATGGTGTCTCAGGTGGAAGCTGGAAACGCCCAAACTGTCATCGACTATCGGATTCGCCTGGAGAACAAACTTCGGGAAGTGCTGGCGGCTACCAATATTGACGAAAGCCGCATTTTGACTGAGGCTGCGATTTTTGCCGATAAGGTAGCGGTGGATGAGGAAACCGTTCGCCTGCGCAGTCATCTGCAGCAGATGAATACCATGCTGGACGGCGGTGGCGCCGTGGGCCGGAAGCTGGATTTCCTCCTGCAGGAAATGAACCGGGAGGCAAATACCATCGGCTCGAAATGCACGGATGTACGGCTGGCCCGGATCGTGGTGGACATTAAAGCGGAACTGGAAAAGATCCGGGAGCAGACCCAGAATATTGAATAGGATGATTTTATGAAACTGATCAATATTGGCTTTGGCAGCATGTTGGCAGCCGGAAGAATTCTGGCTGTGGTGGATCCGGATTCTGCGCCCATTAAGCGTGTGGTGCAGGAAGCCCGGGAGCGGGGCATGCTCATTGATGCCTCTTATGGACATAAGACCAAAGCGGTGATTTTGATGGATACGGATCACGTAATTCTGTCCGCCCTGACACCGGAGACGATCTCGGCCCGCTGGCAGGGAAAGATGGAAAAGGAAGCGGAGGAACAGTAATGCCAAAGGGAAAACTGTTTGTGATTTCCGGCGCTTCCGGTGTGGGGAAAAGCACGGTGCTGAAGCAGGTGATGGATGCCAGAGAAGATCTGCGCTTTTCTGTATCTGCAACTACCAGAGCTCCCCGACCCGGCGAGGTGGGCGGAGAGAGCTACTATTTTGTATCAAAATCCAAATTTGAGGAAATGATTGCCCAAGATGCGTTTCTGGAATTTGACGCGCATATGGACAATTACTATGGCACACCGGCGGCACAGTTAAACGAAAAGCTGGAAACCGGAAGTGTGATTTTGGATATCGAGCCCAATGGTGCTTTTGCTGTCCGGGCAAAGCGGCCGGATGCTGTGCTGATTTTCGTTGCGCCGCCTTCTCTACAAGTTCTTGAGGGCCGACTTCGGGGTCGGGGAGACACCGGTGAAGACCAGATTCTGCTGCGGCTGGATCGGGCCCAATGGGAGATGGAGCAGGGTAAAAAATATGATTACATCGTCATCAATGACCGGGTGGATACCTGCGCCAAAGAAATTTTAAGAATCATCGCGGAACACTGCGATGGGGAATAATGGAGGAAATTGATATGCTTTACCCCCCTGTAGCAAGTTTGCTGAAGAATGTACAGAGCCGTTACCTGCTGGTAAATGTGGTGGCCCAACGGGCACGTCAGATTGCCGCGGAAGCGGAGGAGTTGAATGAAGAACTGCCTCAGAAGCCGGTAACCCTGGCAATTCAGGAAGTGGCAGACGGCAGATTGAGCGCCGGATTGAAAGAAGAATACAGAAAGTAAGACAGGAGGGGCTTTATGATTGCAAAGATTGCTGTTTCCGCGGCACCTTTTGCCATCGATAAGCCCTATTCCTATTCGGTTCCCCAGGGCATGATGCCGGTGGCGGGAATCCGGGTGACCGTTCCCTTTGGCAGAGGAAACCGAAAAACTGAGGGCGTTGTTCTGGAAGTGGCAGAGGGTTCGGAGAAAGGCTTAAAATTAATTGATGCCTGTTTGGATCGGGAATCCCTGTTGTCCCCACAAATGCTGCAGTTGGCGGCCTTTATGCGGGAACGCTATTTCTGCAGCTTTTACGATTGCCTTCGGGCAATGCTTCCGGGTGCGCTGTGGTTTCGCACGAAAATTACCTATCATTTGACTACTGATCGTTCCTGGCAGGAAAAGAGCTGCCGCCGGGCGGATGCCCAGGCTATGCTGAATCTGCTGCTGGAGCTGGGCGGACAGGCCCAGGAATCTGCGCTGCGCCCTTTGGCGGAGGATGAGGAAGCCTTTCAGAGTGCCATTGCATACCTTGCAGGCAAAAAGTGGATTCATTTGGAAACTGACTATTTGCAGAATGTGGGGGATAAAACTGAGAAGATCGCCACGCTTGCAGCCCCGGTGGAGGAGGCTATGGCCTTTGCTGCCGGAAGACCGAAATCTGCAGCCATGCAGCGCTCTGTCTTGGAGCTGATGTGCAGCATTGGCTCTGTGTCGGTAAAGGAACTGTGCTATTATACCGGCGCTTCCGTGGCTACGGTGAATCGGTTGGCAAGCCTTGGGTATCTCGAGCTGACGGATAGGCAGGTGCTACGCTGCAAGGAGATCAAGCCGGCAAAGCTGGATGGCCCACTGCAGCTCAATGAAGAGCAGCAAGCGGCGTTTTCCGGTCTGGTGCAGCAAATGGATATTCCCAATCCCGGCACGGCGCTGCTGTACGGCGTGACCGGTTCGGGAAAGACTGCGGTGTATCTTAAATTGATTCGCCACTGCCTGGAGCAAGGCAAAAGCGCTATGCTTTTAGTGCCGGAAATTGCACTCACACCCCAGCTTTTAAGTCTGCTTGCCGCCCATTTCGGAGAGGCGGTGGCAGTACAGCACAGCAGCCTCTCTGCCGGAGAACGCTATGACCAGTGGAAGCGAATCCGCAGCGGTGATGCCCGGGTGATCGTGGGTACTCGCAGCGCGGTGTTTGCGCCGGCGAAAGAATTGGGCGTTATTATCCTGGATGAAGAACAGGAACACACCTATCAATCAGAAAATTCTCCCCGTTACCATGCCAGAGAAATCGCATTGTGGCGCGGGTGGAAAGAAAACGCGTTGGTACTGTTGGGGTCGGCCACACCCTCAGTGGAGAGTATGTATCATGCCCGGAAAGGGGATTATCGGCTGTATACCCTGCCTACGCGATACAACGGACGGTCCCTGCCGAAGGTAGAGATTGTGGATATGCGTGAGGAGCTGAAATCCGGCAACGACTTAATTTTCAGCCGGCATCTCACTGATGCCATTGCCGACACGGCGGCTGCCGGGAAACAGACCATTTTGTTTCTCAATCGCCGGGGCAACAGCCGGAGCCTGGTTTGTGTGGACTGCCGGGAGGCACCGGAATGTCCCCGCTGCAGCGCCAGGCTTACCTATCACAGCGCCAATGGACGGCTTATGTGCCACTACTGCGGTTTTTCCCGGAGTGTCATGTCCCGGTGCCCCACCTGCGGCGGCCCGCTGAAAGCCGTGGGGGTTGGCACGCAGAAAGCCCAGCAGGAGCTGCTCAGTCTGTTTCCCGATATGGAGATTGACCGGATGGACACGGATACCGTCAATGCGGTCAACACCCATGAAAAGATATTGGATCATTTTAAAGAACACCGGGTGCCGGTGCTCATCGGAACCCAGATGGTGGCGAAAGGACTGAACCTGCCGGATGTAACACTGGTGGGCGTGCTGGATGCGGACTTAAGCCTGTATTCCGGCTCTTACCGGGCAGCGGAAACTACCTTTAATATGCTGACGCAGGTGGTCGGCCGGGCCGGACGGGGCGAGTCTGCCGGACAAGCGGTGATTCAGACCATGGTGCCGGAGCATCCGGTGATCACCTTGGCAGCCAAACAGGATTACGACAGCTTTTATGAATTGGAAATCGGACTGCGCAGAGTCCAGAACTGTCCCCCCTTTGGAGATCTGGTTTCCATTACCTGCCTGGGGCAGGAGGAAGCCCAGGTTCTGCGCGGAGCGACGAAATTGCGGGACAGCCTGCTTGCCTGCCTGAAAGAGACCGCCTACGAGACAGAAAACTGCCAGGTGTTGGGCCCCGCGCCTTGCGCTGTACCGAAAATTAACTATAACTATCGCTATCGGTTGACGTTGCGCTGCACCTTGACCCGGAATTTGCGGGGGCTGATTGCCCATCTGCTGCGGCAATTTGCGCTGGATGGGGGAAATCGGGGCGTAACTGCCTTTGCCGATGTTAACGGATTTGAGGATTGAAAGAAGGATCGCTATGGGAATCAGAAAAATTTTGACAGATGAGGAATCGGCTCTGCATAAAGTATGCAAGCCGGTGGAAAAGTTTGATTGGCGGCTGCATAAGTTGCTGGACGATATGAGAGAAACGTTGTTGGAAGCCAATGGCGTGGGTTTGGCTGCCCCCCAGGTGGGAATTTTGCGCCGGGTGGTTATTGTGGATACCGGTGAGGAAATTCTGGAATTGGTGAATCCGGAAATGGTAGAAACCGATGGGGAGCAGGAGGGCGCAGAGGGCTGTCTCAGTGTGCCGGGCCGCTACGGTCTGGTAAAGCGGCCTTACTACGCCAGGGTCCGGGCGCAAGACCGCCACGGGCAGTGGTTTGAAACTGAGGGCGAGGAATTGATCGGCCGCTGCTTTTGCCATGAGCTGGATCACCTGGACGGAATTCTATATACCCAGGTAATGGAGCGGTTCTTGACCGAAGAAGAATTGATGGCGGACGAAGAGTAAACATCCGGAGGGATTGTATTGAAAATCGTGTTCATGGGTACGCCGGATATCGCGGCGACCTGTCTGAAACAGCTTCTTGCTGACGGATTTGATGTGGTCGGGGTGTATACCCAGCCCGATCGGCCTAAGGGCCGGGGAATGAAACTGGTGTGCTCCCCGGTGAAAGAAGTAGCTTTGGCGCATGACATTCCCGTATTCCAACCGGAAAATTTCCGGGAGGAAGCAACGGTACAGCAGCTGAGAGATTTAGCACCGGATGTCATCGCGGTGGTGGCCTACGGAAGAATCCTGCCCCAGAAGGTACTGGATATTCCAAGCAAGGGCTGTATCAACATTCATGCAAGCATCCTGCCGGCCTATCGGGGCTCTGCGCCCTATCAGTGGGCGGTGTTGGACGGCTTGACGGAAACCGGCGTGACGGCCATGTATTTGTGCCGGGAAATGGATGCCGGGGATATTATTGATGTTTCCAAAACCCCCATTGACCCCAATGAAACCGCCGGAGAGCTGTTGGACCGGCTGGCGGTTCTGGGCGCGGGGCTTTTGAGCAAGACTATGGGCCGCCTGTCTGAGGGAAGCGTATCTGCTACGGCGCAGGATGAAAGTCTTGCCAGCTATGCGCCCATGCTGGATAAATCCATGTGTCCCATTGATTGGAATCGCACCGCGCAGCAGGTGCACAATCATGTGCGCGGCTTGCATCCCTGGCCTGTGGCCACTGCCCAGCTGGGGGGAACGTTATTTAAAATTCATGAAACTGTTGTCGTCAGCGGTTCCGGCCAGCCGGGTACGGTGCTGGAGCTGACCAAAACCGGCTTGAAGGTGGCCTGCGGAGAGGGCGCTGTGGAGATCCGCCAGCTCCAGGCCGAGGGCGGTAAGCGGATGGCCGCGCCGGATTATTTCCGGGGACATCCTCTGGAGATCCTGCTGTGAGCGCCCGAAAAACCGCGCTGGATGCGCTGATTGCCTGCCGTAAGCATGGGGCATGGTCCAATGGTGTACTGAAAGAGTATATTGCCCGGGACTGCCTGGATCGCCGGGATGCGGCTCTGGCGGCCAGATTGTGCTACGGCGTGTTGCAAAACAGAGGGTATCTGGATTTTTATTTAAAGCAGCTGCTGACAGGGAAACTGAAGGATTTGCATCCCGTGGTTCGGGATATCCTGCATCTGGGACTGTATCAGATCTATCAGATGGACAAGATCCCTGATGCCGCAGCGGTGAATGAATCTGTAACCCTGGCAAAGAAATATTGTCCCAAGCAGCGGTTTGCTGCGGGTCTCGTTAATGGCGTTTTGCGGAATGGCGTGCGCACCAAGGGCGCACTGAAAGCCCCCACGTCCCTGGAGGACAAGTACAGCCACCCCAAGGAACTGATCGATCTGCTGAGAGGTTATGTGGGCCAAGAGCGGCTGGAAGGGATGCTGGCGGCCAATAATGCAGCGCCAGATACGGTGGTGCAGGTCAATACCCTGAAAATTTCCACAGAGGATCTTTTGCTTCGGCTGGAGCAGGAGGGTGTGGCGGCAAACCGACACAGCTGGATGCCGGACTGTCTGGTGCTGACAGCTACGGGAAATTTGGAGAAGCTGCCGTCTTTCCAAGAGGGGCTGTTTTACGTACAAGACCCTGCCGCCAAACTTAGCGTGCTGTGCGCACAGCTGCCCATTGGGGAACAGGTGAGGGTTCTGGACTGCTGCGCAGCGCCCGGCGGCAAGAGTTTTGCCGCTGCCATTGCCATGGAGGGCAAAGGAGAAATCATCTCCTGTGATGTACATCCCCACAAGGCAATCTTGATTGAAAACGGTGCCAAGCGTCTGGGATTCCACCAGATCTCTTCCCGGGTGCAGGATGCCACTCAGCATGTGCCCCAATGGGAAGGTAAAATGGATGCGGTTTTGGCAGACGTGCCCTGTTCCGGCTATGGGATCATTCGGAAAAAGCCGGATATCCGCTACAAAAACCCGGCGCAGATGCGCCAGCTTCCGGAGCTTCAGCTGCAGATTTTGGAGAATCAGGCAACCTATGTAAAGCCCGGTGGCGTGCTGCTGTATTCTACCTGCACCTTAGTGCGGGAGGAAAACGAGGGCGTTGTGGAGCGTTTTTTGGAAAAACACAGCGGGTTTTCTTTAGAACCGCTGGAATTGCCGGAAGCATTTCCAAGCAATACCACGGGCATGCTGACATTGGTACCGGGGGAATATGACACAGACGGCTTCTTTATCTGCCGTCTGCGGAGGAAAGTATGAGCAAGAATCTGAAGTCCATGACCCAATCGGAAATCGGCGCGGTGCTGAAAGATTTGGGACAGCCCGCCTTTCGGGCAAAGCAGATCTTTACGTGGCTTCACAGCGGCGTACGCAGTTATGAGGAAATGACCAATCTTCCCAAGACTTTGCGGAGTCTGCTGGAGCAGCAGTATCCCATCTGCGCCCCTGAGGTAGTGCGCAAGCAGGAATCCCAGCGGGACGGCACTATTAAATATCTTTGGCAACTGTCCGATGGTAACTGCGTGGAAACGGTGCTGATGCGTTATCACTACGGGAACACCGTGTGCATTTCCACGGAAGTGGGATGTCCCATGGGCTGCGCTTTCTGCGCATCCACTTTGGGCGGCTTGGTGCGGCGGCTGGAGCCCTTTGAAATGCTGGATCAGGTTCTTTTTACCCAAATCGAGTCTGGCTTACCTGTTTCTCATATTGTTCTGATGGGAATTGGTGAGCCACTGGATAATTTTGATAATGTAATGCGCTTTCTGGAGCTGGTGAACAGCCCGGAGGGTATGAATATTTCCATGCGGCATATCAGTCTGTCTACCTGCGGACTGGTGCCGAAAATCGATGAACTTGCCAAGCGAAAGCTGCAGCTGACGCTGTCCGTATCGCTGCATGCGCCCAATGATAATCTGCGCAATACTATTATGCCGGTGAATAAGGCCTATCCCACAGAGGAACTGATCGCGGCCTGCCGCCGCTATTACGAGGCCACCAACCGGCGAATCTCTTTTGAGTATGCCATGATCGACGGGGTGAATGACACAGAGCAGGATGCGAAAGAATTGCTCCGGCGGCTCAAGGGGCTGCCTGCCCATTTTAACCTGATTCCCTTGAACCGGGTGGAGGAAAGCCCTTTCAAGCCCAGCAGCCGCAATGCGGTGTCCCGGTTTCAAAAATGCTTGGAAGATGGCGGCGTTACGGCCACGGTTCGCAGAACCCTGGGCGGCGATATTGACGCCTCCTGCGGGCAGCTTAGAAGAAAATATCACAAGGAAAACAACTATGAAAAATAATAGACAAGTTCTGTGCAGAAAGGAGTGGTACCTATGCAAAGCTGGGGATTAACAGATCCGGGATGTGTTCGTGAGCAAAATCAGGATGCATTCCATATGGAACAGCTGGACAAAAACACCTTACTATGTGTGGTTTGTGACGGCATGGGCGGCGCAAAATCCGGAAATGTTGCCAGTAAGCTGGCGGTAGAAGTGTTTGTGGAAGAGATCCGCAGAACCTGGACTGCCGGGATGGAGCAGGAGCAGGTGGATCAAATGCTGGAAGGCGCAGTAAAATTGGCAAATTATACTGTGTACGACCAGTCTCAGCAGTCGGAAGTGTTTTCCGGTATGGGCACCACTTTGGTGGCGGCGCTGATCCGGGATTTCCGGGTTACGGTTGCAAATGTAGGTGACAGTCGGGCATATCGCATTAACCGGGAAGGAGTACGCTGCTTGACTGTCGATCATTCTCTGGTACAGCTGATGGTGGATCGGGGAGAACTGACCCCGGAAATGGCAAAAAATTACCCCGGGAAGAACTTCATTACCCGGGCTATTGGTACAGAACCTATGGTATTGTGCGATCTTTACCATCTGGATGTGGAGCGGGGGGATGCCCTGCTGTTGTGCAGTGATGGCCTATCCAACCTGCTGGACGAGCAGGAAGTTTTGTTTGAGGTGGTGCATGGTACCAACAAACAGCTCTGCTGCCAGCGACTGCTGGAGATTGCGAAAAACCGCGGAGCACCGGATAATGTTACCAGTGTGCTGGTAATGATTTGATGCCCGGGGAGAGGAGATTCTTTTATGGATATGGATAAATACATAGGCCGGTTACTGGATAACCGCTATGAGATATTGGAAGTCATTGGTGTCGGGGGCATGGCTGTGGTGTATAAGGCCCGGTGTCATCGCTTAAACCGCTTGGTGGCAATCAAAATTTTAAAAGATGACTATTTTCAGGACGAGGAATTCCGCCGCCGTTTTCATGCGGAAAGCCAGGCGGTAGCCATGCTGTCCCATCCGAATATTGTGTCAGTGTACGACGTTTCCACGTCGGACGATGCGGACTATATCGTTATGGAGCTGATTGACGGTATTACCCTGAAGCAGTATATGGAGAAAAAGGGCGTCCTCAACTGGAAGGAAACCCTGCATTTTGCGATCCAGATCGGCAAAGCCTTGGATCACGCCCACAGCCGGGGAATTGTCCACCGGGATATTAAGCCCCATAATGTCATGGTGCTGAAAAACGGCTCGGTAAAGGTTGCTGACTTTGGCATCGCCCGGGTCATGTCCAAGAGCAACACCCTGACCAAGGAAGCCCTGGGCTCGGTGCATTACATTTCTCCCGAGCAGGCCAAGGGCGGCCGGGTTGACAGCCGAAGCGATATTTATTCCCTTGGTGTTGTGATGTATGAAATGATGACCGGCCGGCCTCCCTATGACGGAGAATCCCCTGTGGCGGTGGCCATTCAGCATATCAACGGCGGCGTGGCGATGCCGTCTACGCTGAATCCCAATATGCCCGGCGGCCTGGAGCAGATTATCATGAAGGCCATGGCCAAAAATCCGGCGGATCGGTATCCGACCACATCCCATCTCCTGACGGATATGGATGAATTCCGGAAGAATCCGGCAATGCTTTTTGATTACAACAATCCCAATGCGGATTTTGATGCGGCAGCAAAGCTTTCCAATATGCCCCGCAAGATGGAGGAAACCATGCCGCTTCCCCAAAATGTAGCCCAAAAGGTAGCGGCAAAGACCCCTGCGCCTAAGCCTCAGCCTCCGAAGCCTGCAGCAAAGCCTGTCAGGCGGCACATGCAAGAGGTCATCGAGGAAGAGGAGGAACAGGGCAGTAAGGTTGCCACCATTGCCATTGTGGCCTGTGCGGTGGTTGCGGTGGTCGCAGTTGTAATTTTCGTCATTGCCATGATAAACGGCGATTTCGATTCTCAAAAGGAATTGGTGGAAGTACCCAATCTTTTGGGAAAGACCCAGAGTGAGTTGAATCTGACCGATGTAGTTGTTCAGTTGGGTGACAAAAGGTACAACGCAAACTATGAGAAAGATCGGATTTATGATCAAAACCCAAAAGCCGGAATTAAAATTGCCAAGGGTGGTATCATTACCATTTACGTCAGCCTGGGACCGGAGCCGGCGACCCGGGTGATGGAAGATCTTACAAACCTGGAAGAGAAAGCGGCGAAGGAGTTCTTGACCGGCACATTGGATGTTAAACCAGAAAATATTGTAGTGCATACCGAAGCCAGCGCCACCATAGAGGCGGGGCGGGTGACCAAGACAAAACCGATCAAAGACGAGGAACTGAAAGAGAATCAGGTCGTAGAGATTTGGATTAGCACCGGTAAAGCAACCAAGATCGTAAAAATTCCGGATGTGTACGGAAAAACAGCTAAAACGGCTGAAGCATTGTTAAATGCCAATGGCTTTATGAACGTGGTCCTAGAGGAGGTCCATAGCAACAAGACTAAGGGAACGGTTATCAACCAGTCTGAGCCGGCCCTGTCGGATGTGGACGTGACCACACAGATTGTGCTTCAGATTTCCTTAGGTCCGGATACGGGAGAAACCACGGTGCCCAGCGAGCCCACAGAGCCTCCAATTCCTACGGTGGATCCGGATTTGGTCAGCAAGGTGATTACCGTTGAACTCCCTGAGGATATGACGGAAACGTATGTTCTCAGCATTTGGCAGGGCGGCGAAATGCTTCAGGAACGCTCAATTCCCGTGGGAACCATCCGCACCCAGTTTAGTGTGACGGGAAAAGATGTGATGAGTTTTGTGGTAAAAATCAATGGCAGTGATAACAACAGCTGGACGATAGAAGTGGATTTCCATGAGTAAAGTGCAAACAGGCCGGATTCTCCGGTCATTGAGCGGATTTTATGATGTTCAGACCCAGGAAGGCGTGGTTTCTTGCCGGGCTAGGGGTATTTTGCGCAAAGAAGGCGCTGTTCCCTGTACCGGAGATTTCGTGGAAATCGTGGTGGAACATGGCAAGGGCATGGTGCAGAAAGTGATGCCCCGAACCAATCACTTTGTGCGGCCTGCGGTGGCGAATATCGATGCGTTGGTGGTTTTTGCCGCCAATACAAATCCGGTGACAGAACCCTTTTTGATTGACCGGGTGGCGGCCATTGCCGGTGAGCAGGAGGTTCCTGTGTACCTGTGTGTGAATAAGTGCGACTTAGACCCGGCGCTGGATCTGGTTCGGATCTATGAGCATGCAGGCTTCCCGGTGATTCGTGCCAGCGCAGAAACCGGCGAGGGTGTGGAAACTCTGCGGCAGTTGATTTCCGGAAAGCTCACCGCCTTTACCGGAAATTCCGGTGTAGGCAAGAGCAGTATGCTCAACCGGCTTTGCCCCCAATTGGCGCTGCCCACGGCAGAGGTATCGGATAAGCTGGGCCGTGGACGGCATACCACCCGTCATGTGGAGCTGTATCAACTGGATGAGAACACCTATGTGGCAGATACTCCGGGCTTTTCCTCTTTCGATACGGACCAGATGGAAACCATTTTGAAGGAAAATTTGCAATATGCCTTTCCGGATTTTGGGCAGTACCTGGGCAAGTGCCAATTCCACGATTGTTCCCACCGGTCAGAACCTGGCTGCGCTGTGACCGCCGCGGTAAGGGCGGGGGATTTGGAAACCACACGATATGACAGTTATCTAAAGCTGTATGAAAAGGCCAGTCAGATAAAAACCTGGGAACTGAAACCCTAACTTAGGAAATCTAAGGAAAAAACCGGAAAGATCCCGAAAATAATGTTTGACAAAATGCGCAGAACACATTATAATATCTAAGCATGACTGTGTAGAGGGGGATACTATGTTACTGGGTCTGTCGAAAATTATAGACTGCCCGGGGCAAAGCGTGAACTTTTCTACCAGTGTGGATCTGAGTGATCTTCGATACGGTGAAAGCTACCCCGTTACAGAACCGGTACAGGCCAGCGGTACAGTCCGCAATACGGCCGGCGTGCTGGTAATGACCGGTTCCATTCGCACCACGATTCACGGTGTGTGCGATCGCTGCGCCGGTGACTTTCACAGAGATGTGGAGTTTCCCATTGATGTTGTGCTGGTAACAGAGCTGACCAATGAAGAAAACGAAGATGAGTGGGTATTCCCTTTGGAGGGCGACAGCGCGGATTTGGAGGATATCGTTCGGACGGTGTTCGTCTTGAATCTGGACTCCAAGCTGCTGTGTAAGGATGATTGTCAGGGACTGTGCTGCAGATGCGGCAAGAATCTGAATGAAGGTCCCTGCGGTTGCCAGAAAGAGTTGGATCCCCGTTTCGCTGCTTTACGGCAGCTTCTCGATAAGTAATTTAAAGATGCTGCCAAGAAAAGCAGTTATACCAAGGAGGTGTCATCCATGGCTGTCCCCAAGTGTAAAGTGTCCAAGGCCCGTCGCGATAAGCGCCGTGGCGGCAACTGGAAGCTGTCTGCTCCCAGCGTGTCTGTTTGCTCCAAGTGCGGTGAACCCGTAGTGCCCCATAGAGCTTGCAAAGCTTGCGGCTCCTACAATGGCCGTCAGGTCCTGGCCGCCAAGGCTGACTAAGGCAGGAAATGTAAGAGGAAGGCTTTCGCCTTCCTCTTTTTCCTTTTTGGATGGGTAGAGATAATTGGGTGCTTCGTTCTTTTCTTGTTTTGCCAAGAAAAGAACCAAAAGAAGGCAACTTAAGGGGCGCTTCGAGCAGATGCGCCCCCTTAAGAAACCCCCGCCGCTTCGCCAAAACCGCTCAAAAAGGGTAACCTTATGGCGATGCGGCCTGGTGGGGTACATAGGGGAGGTGGCTTTGGCGCGCGGGAGCGCGACACACAAACCCTCCCCTATGACGACTTCTTTGGTTACTTTCTTGTTCGGACACAAGAAAGTAACATGCTCTTGTGTCGTAAAGGACTATTTATCTCTGTAAATAAAATATAAATTGGCGCAGGTTTTCATTGCATTTAGCAGGAAATTGTGCCATAATAACAAAAAGATTTCTGCAAGAAGGGAGTGATCGTCATGGCAAAACCTTTGGTGGCCATCGTTGGCCGGCCAAATGTGGGAAAGTCCATGCTGTTTAATAAGCTGACCGGTCAGCGTACCTCTATCGTAGAGGATACCCCCGGTGTGACCCGGGACCGC
>JAZOUU010000116.1:0-3922 GCA_045658365.1 Faecousia sp.
CAATCGTGGACGGGCGCGCTGTCCACGATTCTGAAATAAGAATTTCAGAAGAAAGGAGGAAAAGCAAATGAGCAAGAAAAAACTACTTTCTCTGGCAGTTGTAGCCATTATGATTGCCATTCTGTCCTTTGGCTCTCTGGCCTGGTTTTCTGACAGCGACAGCGTAGAAAACAACTTCGGTATCGGCGGTGGTGCAAACAATGACCCCGATGAGATCTTCTCCATTGATGTGATGGAGGCTGTGGATCGCAACGGCGACGGAATAGTCGATGAAACGATCGGCTACGACAAGGATGCCACTTATAGAGATTCTTTCACCTATGAGCATGTAGCTCCCGGCGACATGCTGCTCAAGCGACCCCAGACCAAGAACACCGGCTCTTATGAACAGTGGGTGCGCATGAAGGTCACCTTTGATAACGCAAACCACTGGGTAGCGCTGATGCAGAAATACGGTTACACCGACATGACCGACCTGCTGTACATGCGTGACAAAACGACCAAGCTGGTAGATTCTGCAGACTGGACCTATGCTCCCAATGAGACCACTGTGGAGAACGACCAGGTCACCTATGTGTTCTACTACAACGCAAAGCTGCAGCCTGACGCAACCGCAGTCCTCTTCGGTTGGGTAAATATTCCCTACCAATTCACTCAGTATGATATGGCGCCGTTTACCAACGGTGACTTCCAAATGGTGGTAACCGGCGAGGCAATTCAGGTGAAAAACATCTCCGCCGCTACCGCGCAGGCTGCCTTTGCCATCGTAACGGCAGACCAAGCCATCGGCTAAGCCGAAAATTTGATGCAATCAATATTTCGTCTGATTTCATAATAAAAATTGATTAGGAGGAATTTGCACAATGAAACGCAAAAACACGACCCGCAACGCGCTGCTAACCAGCATCATTTCCATGCTGCTGTGTGTTTCCATGCTGGTGGGCGCTACCTTCGCCTGGTTTACCGACGAAGTGAAGTCCGGCACCAATGTGATCGCCGCCGGTAATCTGGACGTTGAACTGTATTACAGCAAGACAGACGACTTCAGCGACAAGAATAAGGTCGACGGCGTCACTAAGCTGTTTACCGACAAGAACGGCAACGAGATCAAGCATTGGGAACCCGGTGTGGTGGCATACACCAACCTGCAGGTTGCCAATGTTGGCAACCTGGCACTGAAGTACCAGCTGTCCGTCAACTTCTCTAACATGAACTATGTTGACCGCGATGGTAAGCTATACTCTCTGGCTAATGCACTGAAGGTTGCTGTCGTTGATGGCGGCTTTACCGGTGACCGTGCGGAAGCACAGGCTCTGACGAATTTGGTTCCCCTGAACAGCTTTGTGCTGTCCGGCGAACTGGAAGGCGACGAGACGAGCAATACTTATGGTATCGTTATTTACTGGGAGCCCACGTTGAACGACAACCTGTTCAATCTGAACAACGGCAAGCTCACCACCGATGGCGGTAAGGAACTGAAGATCGACCTGGGCATCAACCTGTTCGCAACGCAGGAGATGTACGAGGAAGATTCCTTCGGTCCTGACTACGACGAGAATGCGCCTTATGACATTTGGGACGGTGTTGTTCCCGCCGAAATGCCCGAAACCCTGGTTGTTGACGGTGCAACTCAGACCATCCACGTCAAGGATGCTGCTGCATTTGCTTATCTGAGCACCCTGTCTGCAAAGTGGGCTGAATTCTATACCGACGGTAACGGAACCACCTATACCAACTATGCAAACGGTGCAGGTGCGGATTACTATTACAGCAGCAAATGGACTGTAAGCCTTGAGGCCAACATTGATCTCAACAACCATCCGATCGAACCTGTCCGTCTTATGATTGGTGAGAGTACTGGTGCATCTGCCTTTAAGGGTAACAATCACTTTATCCGCAATGTCAACACCACAACCGGTCTGTTTGCGGACAACAACCGTATCTCCTACGCTGACCTGACTTTGGTGAACATTAAGGCCACCAATGGTGCGCTTACCGGTAGCTCCAATACATCCATCAAGAATGTAACCGTTAAGAATTCAACCATCTCCGGCGTGGACTATGTCGGCGGTCTGGTTGGCTACATCTACGGTGATGTTACCAACTGTAAGGTTGTCAACAGCTCCGTTGTTGGCACCAAAGAAGTCGGCGGTCTCATCGGCTACATTGCTTCTACCAGCGGTGAAAACGTAGTGCTCGGCAACGAAGTGAACAATGTCACTGTGTATGCCAATAACCGTGCTGCCGGTCTGGTTGCACAGGTCAACGTAGGTGTGAAGGTCTTTAATAACATCATTGATACCGTAACTGTTGGCGCTGAGGACTTGACCAAGTATGCAGCAGACGCAGTTGTCTCTAATGCTTTGGCTCCCGAGAACGTGTACAATAACACTGTGGTTAATGCGAATGTTCTGGGAACCATCGATATGGTTAATAAGCCCGAAGACCTGAACGATGCAATCACAAATGCAGAATCCGGTGATACCATTATTCTGGGTGACGGCGAATACTCCCTGCCCAGTCTGTCTAACAAGGAAGGCATTACCATTGATGGCGGTAACGGTGCCATCATCGGCGGTGAGAACGCTTCCACCGGCTTCGGCGGTAACTTCGGCAAGGATACCACCATCCAGAACTTAACCTTCACTGGTGGTACCAACGGTGTTCGTTATTCCTACGCAAATGGTGGCACTACCACCTTTGAAAACTGCACCTTCGCTGGTGACTCCACTTATGGCTTCCATATCGACGCGTCCAATGGTGCAACCTTCATCTTCAACAACTGTACCTTTAGCGGCTTCAATGCCTTTGCTGGCGACCTTGTGAAGGTGGTATTCAACAACTGTACCTTCCTGCACAACGGCAACTACGGTCATACCAACATTTGGAGCACCGCCGAGTTCAACAACTGCACCTTCGGCGACAAGGCTTCTGCTGGTACCCGCGGTGACAATGCACACCTGCTCTTCAATGGTGTTGAGGAATCCTACCACCACGAATACATCGGTTCTGCCGAGTCTTTGTTCGCTTTCGCTGAGTCCGTGAACGAGGGTGGCGACAGCTGGAGTGGCCAGAAGGTCGTCCTGGTTGCTGATATCGACCTGGAGGGCAAGGCTTGGACTCCCATCGGCCAGACCGGTTCTACACAGTTCAAGGGTATGTTTGACGGCCAGAATCACACCATCAAGAATCTGAACATTGACTCTTCTGCGCAGACTGGTGAGTACTATGCTACCGGCCTGTTCGGTTGGCTCTTCAATGCCTCCGTGAAGAATGTCAATGTCGATACTGCAACTGTGGTTGGCGGTGCGTATGTTGGCGTGATTGCCGGCTATCTCGAGTGGGACGGCACTACCGTTGAGAACTGCCATGTTACCAATGCAACTGTTGAAGGTAAGCATGTTAGCAACACTCGCTGCGGCGATAAGGTTGGTGTAATTGTTGGCTATGCGGGCAATTCTGGTACCCCTGTGAAGAACTGCTCCGCTACCGACTGTACTGTCACCGCAGGTCGCGATGCCGGTCAAATCGTTGGTGCCGCAAAGAATGCCAATGTGGTTAATTGTGCCGCTACCAATGTGACTGTTACCGCTTCCGGTGACTGCACTGGTGCCAATATCAACAACGCAATTATTGGCCGCAACCTCGGCTAATTGTAATCTCTCCTCTTTCCTCAGCCGTCTCGACCCCGACCGGGGTCGGGCGGCGACCTAAGGGCCTCGGCCCGGCGGTACGGAAATAAATACATTTTCCCCAGCACGTCGTAATGGATTGGACAGAACCATTATCGACGGATGATTTTCTTCCGCTGCCCAACTCCGCAAGGGGTTGGGCGGCAATCAAAGGGTATTGAACGCATAAAGGCCCTCCCCTTTGGGGAGGGTGCCCCCGAAGGGGGCGGGAGAGGTTTTGCGGCTTTGCC
>JAZOUU010000117.1:0-2616 GCA_045658365.1 Faecousia sp.
GGCTTGAGGAATTTGATCCAAGGTCTGCTTCACAAGCTCTTTTCTGTTCATAAAAACCACTCCTTTGGTACTAGTTTCTGCAGTGTGAGTGATAATATGCGAAACGATTACCAAGGTTGATAATCTAAGTGGCGAGACTCGTTTGCATCTGCGCCTTTGGCACAGATAGAGGTTCGCCTCCGTCGAGCCGTCGGCGGCAACAGCCCACCGGACTGTTGCATTTAATTGTTCGATTCTCGCTCCCTTGAAAAGAAATAAGCAGAAACGGCATAAAAGCCATTTCTGCTTATTTGGTCCGAGTGGCGAGACTCGAACTCGCGGCATCCTGGTCCCAAACCAGGCGCCCTACCAACTGGGCCACACCCGGATCCAACGGAAAACATTATACATGATAGGTTCCAAAAAAGCAACCGAAAATTGAAATTCCTGCGGCCTATTTTAAAGGTCGCAGGAATTTTATGGATTTATACATTAAACAGGAAATTGACAATGTCGCCGTCCTTCATGACGTACTCTTTGCCTTCGCTGCGAACCTTGCCTTGGGACTTGGCAGCTGCCATGGTGCCGCATTCTTTCATGTCCTCAAAGGCGATGACCTCTGCACGGATAAAACCACGTTCAAAATCTGTGTGGATCTTGCCGGCTGCCTGGGGCGCTTTTGTACCTTTTTTAATAGTCCATGCACGGCACTCATCACTTCCTGCGGTGAGGAAGGAGATCAGACCCAGCAGGGAATAACTGCTGCGAATCAGCTTATCAAGTCCGGATTCATTGACGCCCAGCTCTTCCATAAACATGGCCTTTTCCTCGGGGTCGTCCAGTTCGGCGATATCGGCCTCCAGCTTGGCGCAGATGGGGATCAGTTGGCTGCCTTCTGCGTCGGCAAGGGCCTTGACGGCTAGGTAGTGTTTGTTGGTTTCGGGCTCATTAACCTCTGCTTCCGCAAGGTTACCGACATAAATTGTTTTCTTCAGGGTGAGGAGGTCAGAAGTGCCGATCAGAGCCATATCTTCTTCGCTGCCATCAAAGGTTCTGGCCAGCTTGCCCTCATTCAGGTGTTGGAGGAGGGCGGAGAAGAGCTCCACCTCCCGGAGAAATTTCTTATCGCCGCCCTTGCAGGCTTTTTGCGCCTTGTCGATGCGCCGCTCTACCATTTCAATATCGGCCATGACCAGCTCCAAATTGATGATTTCTATATCCCGGAGCGGGTCTGTACTTCCTTCAACGTGGGTGACATTGCTATCTTCAAAACAGCGGACAACGTGAACGATAGCATCCGTGGTGCGGATATTGCTGAGGAATTTATTTCCCAGGCCTTCGCCTTTGGATGCGCCCTTTACCAGACCTGCGATATCCACAAATTCAATAACTGCCGGAGTGGTCTTTTTGGGCTGATGGAAATCGGACAGCCAGTTAAGTCGTTCGTCGGGAACGGAAACTACGCCTACGTTGGGGTCAATGGTGCAGAAGGCATAGTTATCTGCGGGGACACCGGCATTGGTGATGGCGTTAAACAGAGTGGATTTGCCCACATTGGGCAATCCGACGATACCTAATTTCATTTTCTCATATTCTCCTTCAAAAAATCCTTTATTTGCAAGGGCTTTCGGCATTTGGCACTTTTGGGTTTACGCCATTTTTACGCCATTTTGATATGGAATAACATAGATCTTTATGCCGATACCCCATTTTTCTCAAATTGCTTCACAGCTTGATCCATAGCCTCGTCCGTCACGTGAACGTACCGATCCATGGTGGTTTGGATGCTGGCGTGACCCAGCAATTTTTGCAGCACCTTCGGCTGCATTCCGCTTTCAATGGCACGGGTCGCATAGGTGTGACGGAGCACGTGCATACAAAAGCGTTCGATCCCTGCTTCGTCGCAGAGCTTGTACAGATGGGCATCATAAGAGCTGTTCTTCGCCGGTGCTCCGGTGCGATAGTTGATAAAGACAAGATCACGCATGACAAGTTTGGATGTATGCCCTGTGCGACGATCCATATATTCCAAGACTTCCGATAGAATAGGGGACTCCTTGCGACCCTCACGGCTCTCCCAGACACTTTTGAGAATTTCGTAAGCCCTGTCCGTTATCGGAATGGTTCGATAGCTCTGAGGTGTCTTAGGCGGTCCTGCACGCCACTGCCCCACACCATGACGATACTCAAGGGTTTTGTTCACAGTTAGCGTACGTTTTTCGAAATTAATCGCATCCCAGGTCAATCCGATCAATTCCCCCGTTCTCAAACCGGTTTCAAGAATCAGCGCATACTGATTATAGTTGTGCGATCGCTGGGCATGGTGCAGGAAAGTTTTTTGCTCGTCCCGTGTCAAGAATTTGATATCGTTCTTTGCTCGAATCGGCTTTGTGAGCCGCACGCCGTCCATGGGATGCTTTATGATCAAATCATTAATTTTTGCAGCCTTAAGCATTGTGCCCATGGCGATATAAGTCTGACAGATGGTAGATCCTGCATAGTCGGCATCCATTTGCATAAAAACCTTTTTACAATGCATCGGCTTAACATCAGAGATGCGCATCCTGCCTATAACCGGTTGAATATTTCGAACATATCGTTCTCGGTAGTTGCGTAGCGTGTTGGGTGCTAAGTCGC
>JAZOUU010000118.1:0-23882 GCA_045658365.1 Faecousia sp.
AGTACCATGCCATTGGTTATAGCTTCTGTCAGCTTGGTAACCTGTTTTCCACCCTCCCGCTGAGTGAACCAGCCGGCAAATTCGTATGTAAAGGGATTGCCGTTTTCATCCACCCCGGTGGGCGCAGTTGCCTTTTCTAAAATTTCTGTGGGGTAACTAAGAGCAAACGCTTGAATTCCATTCGGCACTTGCCCGCCGTTGCCATCTAAGTAGACAAAGCGAACATTTTCCGGCCAAGTCTCATAAATCCGGCTTGTGGTCTCATAAATGCCATAGAAATACACCTGCAATTCAAACATCCGACGGCGAATATGCCCTATTGACGGATATGTTCTGCCGCCGGAGGTTTTATACAGGCCCACTGCATAAGCAAGGCCTGCGCCGGTATCCCCATTTTTCACCGCATTGTACAAAGTGGTATATTCCCCGCGATAATTCGTTGTCCAGCTGCCGCCAACATTATAAGTAAACGACAGCAGCGCATCAAACTGCTGCTGGGTCAGGGACAAATTATGAGTTTTGATCATCTGGTTCAAGCTGGATCCATAATTCTCATTGAGCCTCTCTCGCATAATCTGTTCCGCTGTTTCCGGTGTCATCGGTGTTTCTTTATTATAAGCAGTGCATATTCTTTCCTCGTCCAAATAATCATCCATACCGGAATCACACACATCGCACTTGGTACCGTATCCAACAGATCTTTGTCTACCGTCCGGTTTGCACTCACCACTAAAGCCTTCCAGTGCCTTCAACATATCTATCAAAGGCTGAGAAGCCGTCATATTTGATTCTGCCTTGGCCACCAAGGGGACACCGGGAATGACACCAATCAGCATCACCAGCGCCAAAAAAGCACAAATCAGTTTCTTCTTCATGCAGGGTACTCCTTCCAGGATAACATCGGAAACATTATAGCAGAAAATGTCGTTTATTGCAAGAGGAGATTCTGGAGATTTGTTACATTCTGTTACTTCTTTTCTTCTCAAAAAGTTGTTATTTCTCACTATTTATAAAAAATATCTTCGTTTTTCTTCCATTTCTGTTTGATATACATAACATTTGGAAATATTTCTCCGGGATTTCCGGTGCAAAACCGTTTGCTTTTCCCCGGGATGTATGGTAAACTGACAGAAAACGAAAGGGGGAGTTTTCTATGTCTAAGGCGCTCATCGCCATGAGCGGCGGTGTGGACAGTTCTGTGGCGGCGTATTTAATGCTGCAGCAAGGCTTTGACTGCATCGGCGGCACCATGCGCCTTTATGAAGCCCCCCAGCAAAGCACCATCTGCGGCTCGAATCAAAGCGTCATCGATGCCCAGGCTTTGGCTCAGCGGCTGGGAATCGACCACCATGTATTCTCCTTCTCCGACTTGTTCGCCGAAAAGGTCATTGAAAAATTCGTCCGGTGCTACGAATGCGGGCTTACTCCCAACCCCTGTATCGACTGCAACCGGCATTTGAAGTTTGATGCGCTGCTGGAGCAGGCATTGCTTCTTGGCTGTGAATACGTGGTCACCGGCCACTATGCACAAATCTCCAAAAATCCCGATACCGGACGGTTTTCCCTGCAAAAGGCGGCGGACAAAGCCAAGGATCAGACCTATTTCCTTTCCGGTTTAACCCAGCATCAGCTGAAGCACACCCGCTTCCCTCTTGGGGCGCTTCAAAAGAATGAGGTGCGGCAAATTGCCCAGGAGCAAAATTTCCTCAATGCCAAAAAGAAGGATTCCCAGGATATTTGTTTTATTCCCGACGGGGATTATCTGGCCTTTATGGAAAGCTACACCGGCAAAACCTACGCTCCCGGCCCGTTCCTTGACGAAAACGGGGCCATAGTGGGCACGCACCGAGGCGCGGCAGGCTATACCCTCGGTCAGCGAAAGGGGCTTGGTGTGGCCATGGGGCAGCCGGTGTATGTCTGCAGCAAGAACATGGCGGAAAACACCGTCACTCTGGGCCCCAACGAGGCCTTATTCCACCGGACACTTCGCGCCAATGACTTCAACTGGATGCCTTTTGCGAAGCTGACCCAGCCCCTGCGGGTTATGGCGAAGACCCGCTCTCGGCAAACAGAGCAGCCGGCATGGGTTTACCCGGAAGAAAACGGTTTTGTCCGGGTGGAGTTTGATGAACCCCAGCGGGCCATCACGCCGGGGCAGGCCGTTGTCCTTTACAACGGAGATTTTGTCGTCGGCGGCGGTACAATCACAGAAGTGCTATAATGATACAATTGGCCCGGGGAAAACTCCCCGGGCCAAAATTTTTATTCTTTCACTTCCGGAAAATACTCGGAAACGAAGTCCACCTGCTGTACCTGGAAGGTTTTTCCGTTCAGGTATTCCAGCGCCCCAGCCTCTGTGGTAAAGGCAAAGGTCAGCTTATAGGAATACAGTGCCTGGTAATTCCGGTCGAACTGCTTATTAAGCTTTCCGTATTTTCCGTCACCCAGCAAAGGGTGACCGGCATGGGCAAACTGGGCGCGAATCTGATGGGTTCTTCCGGTAATCAGTTCACACTCCACCAAAGACAACCCCCGGGCGGAGGCCAAAACTTTATAATTCGTCTGGCAGGATTTTGCCCCGGACTGGGGCGTATCGGTGACGAACACCCGGTTCTTTTTGGCATCCTTAAAGAGATACCCTTTCAGACTGCCCTCTTTCTTCTTCGGTACACCCTCTACAATGGCAAGATACCGCTTGTCCAGTTCCCGATCCTTGATCTTCTGATTCATGACCCGCAGAGCCTCTGCGGTTTTCGCCGCAATGACAATACCGCCGGTATTCCGGTCAATGCGGTTGCACAGCGCCGGTGTGAAGGCATTTTCTCCCCGGGGATTCCATTCCCGCTTTTGATAAAGATAGGCCTGAATATGGTCAATGAGGGTTCTTCCGTATTCTGCGCCGTCATGGGGGTGCACCGCCAAGCCCGGCCGTTTGTCTACCAACAGAATCTGGTCGTCTTCATAGACGATATTGAGCTTCGGCGTTGCCACCGTGAGAAACGCATTGTCCTCCCGGGGCTTGTCAAAAAACTCATCATTGATATAAAGCTGCAGCACATCCCCGGTTTGCAGCCGGGTATCCCGCTGGACTCTGGCGCCGGCCAGTTTAATTCGCTTCAGCCGGATATACTTTTGCGCCAGGGAAGCCGGCAGCAGGGGCACTGCCTTGGCAAGGAAACGATCCAGCCGCTGGCCGGCATCGTTGGGGCCTATGGTAAATTCTTTCATGGCTTTTGACCCATGCTCTCATCGAAATGTCGGTTCATCTTCTCGGTAAATTCCATGGCTGCGTTGTAGCCCATTTGGCGCTGACGGTTGTTCATAGCCGCCACTTCCAGAATCACCGCCAGGTTTCGGCCCGGGGTGATGGGAATGGTGATCATGGGCACCTTGACGCCCAAAATTTCCATATACTGTTCTTCCAGCCCCAGCCGGTCGTAGACCTCTTTGGTGTTCCAGGGAACGATGTTCACCACCAGATTGATCTCATTTTCCGCTTTTACCGCGCCCATACCAAACAGCTGGGCCACGTTGATAATGCCAATGCCCCGCAGCTCGATATAATTTCGAATCAAGTCCGGCACTGTACCAACCAAAGAGCCTTCAGAAATCTTGCGGATTTCCACGGCATCATCAGCGATAAGCCGGTGACCGCGCTTCAGAAGCTCCACCGCGGCCTCGCTTTTACCAATACCGCTGTCGCCGATCAAGAGCAAGCCCTCACCGTAGACCTCCACCAGAACCCCGTGCCTGGTAATCCGGGGGGCCAAAGCCGCCCGAAGATAGGAAATAATGGAGGAAACCACCGTGCTGGTGGCCTCTTTTGCCCGAAGCACCGTCACATTGTGCTTTTTTGCCATTTCCAGACATTGGGGGTCTGCCGGCATATTCCGGGCAATCAGCATGGCGGGGAATTTATAAGACATCAGCCGGTCAAAGACGATGGATCTCTCCGCCGCCGACAGCTTTGCCAGGTAGCTCATCTCCACATTGCCCAGTACCTGCAGACGCATGGGCTCAAAATGGTCAAAATAACCTGCCAGCTGCAGGCCGGGTCTTGCCACGTCCTCCACCGTCAGCCGGATGGATTCATAATCCGTGGCGGCAAAGGCCACTTCCAGATGAAATTCCTCAACCAATCTCGTTAGCGGAACGCTGTATGTATCTACCATGGTACACACTCCCTCCAAACCTTTGGAAATATTATAACTGTCCACAGGGAGAATATCAATATAATTTTCAAAAAAGGAAAATTTCTTAAAAAAATGCTTGCATTTTTCGTCAATCTTTGGTATCATATCTAAGCGCCTGTATTCAGGCGGAATTTTGACGATTTATTATGCGGATAGGAGGTGCAGTGAATGGCTAAGTGTGATTTTTGTGGCAAGGGCGTAACTTTTGGTATCAAGGTTTCCCACTCCCACAGACGCTCCAACCGTACCTGGAAGCCCAACGTAAAGCGGGTGAAGGCGGTTGTCAACGGAACTGCGTGCCATGTGTACGCTTGTACCAGATGCCTCCGTTCCAACAAGGTTGAGCGGGCCATCTAATTTCCCTGCCACCAATAACGCCACCGTTTCGGTGGCGTTTTTTGTTTGCAAAAAGCCCTCCGTTTTAGGCGGGTGTCTGTAAAACAGTTAACGGAGCATATCGATGCCGATATGCTCCGTTTCTTATGTCCATACATTCGATTGCAAGCAGCCTAGGCTCTCCCTTTGGGAGAGCCAAGCGCCATACCATACGCACCACACCGAATGGCTATAGAAGTGCGCCCTTTATATGTTCGATAAATTTGAGTTTGTCTAACTGTTGGAATTTGTGTTTATAAACTCTTCCATTTCTTAATTCTCTTTACATTAGATGAACTTAAGCACCAAATGCTATATTGCTTATTATCAACAGTTCTTACAACTACTTCATTTGATGAACCAATGCGCCCAGGCCGAAGCGCAGAGCTTATAGCCTTAATGTGTTCTTTGTACATGGCACAACTGCCAGCCCAGATGAGCCAGTCTTTTGCCAAATATAAAGTTGTTTCCAAATGCACAACATCTGTGTCTTGGAATTGCACACTGTATAACTGTTCCTGTTCATGTATCATTTTTCTGAATCGCTTGGTAAACAGTGATGCGATAGCAACAAATATTGCGGCAAGGATATAAGGCGCAAACGAAACGAGCGTATCCTCTGGAACAACATCGTAGAATAATGACACAACAAAAAGAGGAACAAAAACTATGGTAGCACAAATAAGGGCCAGTTGAACATTCCGCTTATGATAAATTTTGATATACTTGTCTATCATTGTCGCCTCCAATACCGTCTGGGAATCTATTATTCGTACCGTCAAAGTTAAGTAGTTTAATTGGTGCGGGAGCGCCCAAGGCTCCCCTTGTCAGGGGAGCTGTCAGCCGAATAGGCTGACTGAGGGGTAGTATTCTCTCCCTCTGGCAAAAATCAAAGATTTTTGCCACCTCCCTCATCAGAGGGAGGCTTTCGTGCGGTGCAAAACCGCACATTACGCACTACACCGAATGGTGTATGAAAATGCGCCCTTTATCTGTTCCATAAATTGGAATTTGGCGAACTGATTCACTAATCTCACTCGAATTTGTTCCAATGCTCTTTTTCTTTTGACAGCAGGTCTTTAACCTTTGGGACAATGGAGCCTGCAAATGCAACGGTATTTTCATGGGAGAAATAGATTGCCCAAGTAAAATCCTTATCCGTATAAATCCTTTCGCATCCACCATATTCGATAATTTCAACGGTTTCAAGACAATTTGGTGGTCTAAAATCATTTTCACCATAACTGTATATATGTGTATAGGGAAGTCCTATTATCGCTTCAATTTGTTTCCTATATGGCTCAAAATGGTCCAACATAATAAAGAACTTCTCTGAGATTTCTTTCGGTTCATCCCCCATAAGAGGAAACCAATACAATGTATTCACATATCCCCAAACCGAACGAAATTTGTCCTGTAATGTATTCGCTTCGGAGCCAACAATTACTCGCATATAGGGCATATCGGCCAACGAAAGAGGCTCTTGTTTAGACAGCACTTCTTCTAAGAATTCGCCAAATTCCTTGTTCATTTTGTCAATGATATGCTGCACCAAACTGTTTTGAGGATTTAAAATAGAGGGCTCGTAATGAACATCAACGAGACTTTGAATCTCTTTTTTGAATTCCTCTGTATCTTCAAAAGGCTTATCTATGAGAGTTAATAGCTTAAATTCCAATTCATATGCGATTAGATAACCAACATATGTAATGCCACCGTGTGCACTGTATACCTCATGATAGGCCTTAGCTTTATTTTCACACCATAATTTCAAATGGTTGAGTATATTATTAAAAGTCATACAGCACCTCATTCCTCTGTTGTGAACAGTTAAACAAGTTCAAGTATGTCAAACTGTTCGGCTTCCGTTTATCATACAAGAGGGGCGTTTACTTATTTCCCCGTAGAGCCGAAGCCGCCTGTGCCCCGGCTGGTATCGGTGAGTTCTTCCACCTGCTGATAGGCAGGGGTCAGCACAGGGGTGATGATCATTTGGGCGATCCGTTCTCCATGCTCCACGGTCTGGCTGGTTTTTCCGTGGTTTAAGAGCACCACCCGGATCTCTCCCCGGTAATCGCTGTCGATGACCCCCACCTTATTGGCCGGCGCCAGACCCCGCTTCACGCCCAGGCTGCTGCGGGCATAAATCAATCCTGCGCAGCCCTTGGGAACTTCCAAAGCCAGACCCGTAGGAATCCAGGCCGATTCTCCGGGGGCAATGGTCACGCTTTCTTCCAGGCAGGCATACAGGTCTGCGCCGGCAGCCTCTGCGCTACCGTAGGTAGGCAGAATCGCCTTGGGGGACAGTTTTTTCACAGCAATGGGTTCCATCTTTATCTCTCCTTTTCTTTGCCCTGCCAATCCTGCCAGAGCACCACTTCTCCCTGCTTTAACGATGCAGGGACATCAATTAACCGCTGATTTTCCGACCCCCGGAACCGCAAAGAAAGATTCTTTTGGGATTCCACAAAAGGCCCATCCACCAAAACGTCCAGATAGCTTAAAAACTCTTTGGTGATTTCCCAAGGCCCCAACCGGCCGGCAAGAATATCCTTGTCAAACAAATACCCGGAAAATGCCCACACGCTTTTTTGTGGGTATTTTTCTTTTACCTGCCGCAGTAATTCCACAAGCGCAGGCTGATTTTGAGGTTCAAAGGGCTCTCCCCCCAAAAGGGTCAAGCCCCGAATGTGGGCAGGCGACAGCATATCCAAAATGGTATCCACCGTAGCTTGGGTAAAGGGCTCACCGTAGTCAAAATCCCAGGCCACCTCGTTAAAACAGCCCTTGCACCGATGGGTACATCCGGACACAAATAAACTGACCCGGACACCGGGGCCGTTGGCAATATCGCAGTTTTTTATGATTGCATAATTCATAAAAGCATCCTCTTGCGCCTGTTTTTTATCATTATAACACACCTTGGGCGAATTACCACAACTTTTTTACCCATAGCAAAAGAAGGACGCAGCTGCAGCTGCGTCCTTATATTTTATGCATTGGAGAAAAGTGTTTCCAAGGCCACCCGGGCAGCATCCTGCTCCGCCCGCTTTTTGCTGGTGCCCTCGCCCCGACCGACAACCGTGCCGTTGAGGGTCAGTTCTACGAGAAACTGTTTCTCATGATCCGGGCCGGTTTCGCCCACCAGCGCATAGGACAGTACCTGATTGCGCTTTTGCTGCACCATTTCCTGGAGCATGGTTTTGTAGTCTGCATTATTCAGCTTGGTCACCGGCACATGGGTCAGCACAAAGGTTTTTACGAATTTCTCCGCCGCCTCCATGCCGCCATCCAGATAGCAGGCAGCAATGACGGATTCCACCGCATCGGCAAGAATAGACTCCCGATTCCGGCCGCCGCCCTGTTCCTCTCCTCTTCCCAGCAGCAAGTGGCTGCCCAATCCGATCTGATTGGCCACCACTGCCAGTGCCTTTTCGCAGACCATATCCGCCCGCATCCGGGTCAGCTCCCCCTCGGGGCGATCCGGAAAGTTCCGGTACAGATACTCTGCCACCAGCATGCCTAAAATGCTGTCACCCAAAAATTCCAGCCGTTCATTGCTCATTAAGCTGTTATGCCAGCGTTCGTTGGCATAGGAGGAATGGGTCAACGCATTTTGCAAAAACGTAATATTCCGAAACCGATAGCCAATTGCGGTTTCCAGTTCCTTAATCATGTTCGGTCTCCTTAAGTTCTGCCAGTTTGGCCAGTCCCTGCTCCAGTTCTCCGGAATTATCCAGAGCGGCAGCCTGGGATGCCTGATGTACCGCATTGCAGAATGCCAATGCATCGGACGCGCCGTGAGCCTTGATGACGGTTTTCCGGATGCCTAAAAACTCCGTGCCGCCAATTTCCCGGTAGTCAAGCAGCTTTTTAAAGGCCTTGATATCCTTCATCACCAGCAACGCTGCCAGCTTGCTGAGCAGATTCTTCTTAAACATTCTGGACATCAGACTGCCCATGAACATAGCCGTGCCCTCAATGGTCTTTAAAAGCACATTGCCGGAAAATCCGTCGCAGACCACCACATCCACAGCCCCCAGAGGCACATCTCTGGCCTCTACGTTGCCTACGAAGTTGATCAGCCCCCGGTCTCCTGCCTCTTTCAGAAGGGCGTAGGCCTGCTTGTGCATAGCCGTTCCCTTGGAGTCCTCAGTGCCGATATTCAGCAAACCGACCTTGGGGTTTTCAATGCCATAGCTTTTCCTGGCATGCAGAGATCCCATCAAGCCGAATTGAAGCAGAAATTCCGGTGTGCACTCGGCATTGGCACCGCAATCCAACATCACTGTCTTTCCGCCGGCCTTGTTAGGCATGGCAGGTCCCATTGCTGCCCGGCGGATTCCCTTGACCCGCTTGACGATCAGGGTCGCACCTGTCAGCAGCGCGCCGGTAGAACCGGCGGATACAAAGGCATCTCCCTGACCTTCTGCCAGCATTTTCAAACCGATGACCATGGAGGAATTCTTTCTCTTATGAATCACGCTGGCGGGATCATCATGCATATCGACCACATCGTCGGCATTGGCAATTTCGATACCGGTGGGCAGATCCTCAATGCCTGCTCTCCGCAGAACATCCAGAATTTCTTCGCCACGGCCCACCAGGGTCACTTTGGTACCATAGATTTTCGCGGCTTCGACGGCGCCCAGCACCGGCGCTTCCGGCGCATGATCGCCGCCCATTGCATCCAGAATGACTTTCATAGACGCACCTCTTCTTTCTATATTCCTTTGGCCACCAGACCGTCAATGACTTCCAGCGACCGGTTGGCGATAGCCAAGTTCTTTTCGGCTTTCTTTCGGATCCTCTGCTCCAAAGGAGCGATAATGCTGAAATTGATGTTCATAGGCTGAAAATTTTCCACCGTGGAGTCACTGATGTGCAAGCCCAGCGCGCCAATGGCAGTGGTTTTGGGGAAATCGGGAATTTCCCTGCCCTGAACCTTGGCAGCCATGGCGACCGCCGCCAAATAGCCGGAAGCCGCACTTTCCACATACCCTTCCACGCCGGTCATCTGCCCGGCAAAGGCCACCAGAGGATTTCTGCGGTCGGCATAATACCGGTCCAGCAGCTTAGGGCTTTGGAGGAAAGTGTTGCGGTGCATCACACCGTAGCGGACAAATTCGGCATTTTTCAGCGCCGGAATCATGGAAAACACCCGTTTTTGCTCACCGAATTTCAGGTGTGTCTGGAATCCCACCAGATTAAACACAGTCTTTTCCGCATTGTCCTGCCGCAGCTGTACCACCGCGTAGGGCTCTTTCCCGGTTCTAGGGTCCGTCAGTCCCACAGGCTTTAACGGGCCGTAGCGCAGGGTCTCCTGCCCCCGGCGAGCCATAACCTCCACCGGCATACAGCCCTCAAAAACATTTTTGTCTTCAAAGCCGTGAACCTCCGCCTCTTCTGCGGCAATCAGCTCCTGGACAAAGGCCTCGTATTCCTCTTTGTTCATGGCGCAATTGATGTAATCCGGTGTGCCCCGGTCATAACGGCTCTGCCACCAGGCAAGATCCATATCGATGGATTCCACCGTCACCAACGGCGCTGCCGCATCAAAGAAATGCAGATAATCGTCGCCAAAATACGCCCCAATGGCATCGGAAAGTGCATCCGAGGTCAAAGGCCCTGTGGCAATGATCACCGGCCCGTCAGGCACTTGGGTGACCTCCCGGCAGGATATGGTGATATTGGGATGATTTTGCAGCTTTTCCGTGATTTTTTGGGCAAAACCAACCCGATCCACTGCCAGACAGCCGCCGGCATCCACACGGGTCTGCTCCGCGCAATCCAGAATCAAGCTGCCGCACCGGCGCAGTTCTTCCTTTAAAAGCCCCACCGCATTTTCCAGCCGGTCACCCCGCAGAGAATTGGAACAAACCAGTTCTCCAAACAAATCACTGTGGTGAGCCGGGGTCTTTTTCTCGGGCTTCATTTCAATCAGTTCCACGCAAATGCCCCGCTGGGCCAGCTGCCAGGCTGCCTCCGAGCCGGCAAGACCGGCGCCAATGACTTTTACCGTCGTCATTTCTTGGTCTCCTTTTTCGAAGCCTTCTTACCTGCGGCCTTTTTGGCGGATGCTTTTTCCGGCGCTGCTTCGCCTTCCGTCGCTTTCTTATAATATCCCCGCTTGTCTTCCGGCAGGAAATGGCTGCACTTTTCATTGATGCAGAAAGGCTTCATACGGCCTCTGCCGGATTTTTTAAACAGGGTTTGTCCGCATTCCGGACAATCCAGCTCGGTGGGTACATCCCAACTCATAAAGCCGCATTCCGTGCCTTTTTCGCAGGCATAGTAGGCGTAGCCCCGCTTGGACTTCCGCTTTAAAAGGGTGCTTCCGCATTTGGGACAGCGACCGGGCATCCGCTCTACCAGGGGCTTGGTATTTTTACATTCCGGCCAACCGGGGCAAGCCAAAAACTTTCCAAAACGGCCTACCTTGATGACCATATGCTTGCCGCACAGCTCACAGATTTCCTCGGTTTCTTCCTCGGGAACTTTCAAGCGGGTGCCTTCCAAGGCGCTCTCCGCATCCAGCATTTCCTGATGGAAATCCTGATAAAAATCAGAAAGAACCTCTTTCCAGTTCCGCTTGCCCTCTTCCACGGCATCCAGCTGATTCTCCATGCCGGCAGTGAATTCCACGTCAATAATATCGTGGAAACGCTCCATCATCAGCCCGTTTACCACTTCGCCCAAGGCTGTGGGGAACAGACGCTTCTCGTTTTTCGCCACATATTCCCGATCCTGGATGGTGGACACAATGGACGCGTAGGTAGATGGACGGCCCACCCCCTTTTCTTCCATTGCCTTTACCAGGGTCGCCTCAGTATAGCGGGCGGGAGGTTGGGTAAAATGCTGCTCTTTTTCAATTTTAACAGCCTCTGCCTGCTCGCCCACATTCAAATCCGGCAGCGGCGTTCCTACCGCTTCCGCTTCCTCATCCCGGCCCTCTTCATAAACCGCCACAAAACCGGAGAACTTCATGCTCTGATGACTGGCCCGGAACAAATGCCCTGCGCATTCAGTATCAATAGAAACGGTATCATACACCGCATTTGCCATCTGGGAAGCCAAAAAGCGACTCCAGATCAGCTTATACAGCTTATACTGCTCCTTGGTCAGGCTGCTCTGAATTCTCTCCGGGTCCAGCTCCACATGGGTCGGACGGATGGCTTCGTGGGCATCCTGCGCACCGGACTTGGTTTTAAACACATGAGGCTTTCCATAATAATAGGCATCGCCGTAGCGGTAACGGATAAACTCTGCTGCCGCTGCCATAGCTTCCTCCGAAAGCCGGAGGGAGTCGGTACGCATATAGGTGATCAAGCCCAAAGTGCCCTCTCCCTCTACGTCCACGCCCTCATAAAGCTGCTGGGCAATGGCCATGGTACGCTTGGGAGTCATATTCAGCTTCCGGGAAGCCTCCTGCTGAAGGGTGGAAGTGGTAAAGGGAGGCGCGGCAGACCGCTTTTTCTCCGCTTTTTTCACATTGGAAACGGTGAACACCTTGCCGGTGATATCATCGATCACCGCTTGCACCTGGGCTTCGTTTTCCAGTTCCCGCTTTTTTGTTTCCCCATAATAACGGGCAACGAAAGAGCCAGGCTTACCAAGGCGCTGCAATGTAACATCCAAAGACCAATACTCCCTGGGCAGGAAATCACGGATCTCATTTTCCCGATCCACCACCAGTCTGGTGGCCACGCTCTGAACCCGTCCTGCGGAAAGGCCGCGACGGACTTTCTTCCACAGCAGCGGAGAAAGCTGATAACCCACGATCCGGTCCAGAATCCGGCGGGCCTGCTGGGCATCTACCAAATCATAGTCGATGTCCCGGGAGTTGGCAATGGATTCTTTGACTACTTTCTGGGTAATTTCATTAAAGGTGACCCGGCGGGTCTTCTGATCCGGGAGACCCAGGAGCTCCTTCAAATGCCAGGAAATGGCCTCTCCTTCCCGGTCAGGGTCCGTTGCCAGATAAATAGTATCTGCCTTGGCTGCAGCCTCTTTCAATTCCTTGATCAAGGCTTCCTTTCCCGATACGGGCAGATATTTCGGCGTAAAGTCGTGTTCCAAATCTACGCCCATGGTGCTCTTGGGCAGATCCCGCAGATGGCCCATGCTGGCCTTTACGGTATACTCCGGCCCAAGATACTTTCCAATGGTCTTAGCCTTGGAAGGCGACTCTACAATCACTAAATTTGACGCTGTTGCCATGTATATACTCCATTCCTACGGTTTTACTTTAATACAATGCGCTTTCCCGGCAGGCGGCGGACGATCCCCTTAATCTCCAGCACCGTCAGCGCAGCAGAAACCTTCGCGGCAGGAAGACCGGTCTCCGCGATAATCTCGTCCACCAGCCGCTCCTCGGTGAGCAATTCCACAATTTGCCGCTGGGTATCCGGCAGGGACGGCAGAATGCCTTTTACGTCACTATACGGCTGCTTTACTTCCTTGTCAATGGGTTTTTTCTCTTTTTTCCTGTGGGATTTCTGTTTTTTACCGGGAGAAACGATCTCCTGCGCCAATTTCAGCGACTTTTCTTCTTCGCCTGCATCGTACATTTTCCCAGGTTCTGCATCCGCTTTATGTATGATTTGCGGATACAGCATCTCATATTCGCCAATCACATCCCAGCCGTCTCTAGCGGGAATCGCCCCTTCTCTTAGCAAGGCATTGCTGCCTTCAAAAGTGGGCATATCCACATTTCCCGGAACCGTAAAGACATCTCTCCCCTGCTCCAGCGCCTGCTTTGCCGTGATCAGCGCGCCGCTGCCGTGGGGCGCTTCAATTACTACCACGCCGTTGCTCAGGCCGCTTAAAATGCGATTGCGTCTCGGAAAATTCCACTTATAGGGAGGTGTCTCCGGGGGAAACTCAGAAATCAGGCAGCCGCTACGGATGATATCCGCAAAAAGTTCCCGATTTGAAGCTGGATAAACCACATCCACACCGCAGCCCAAAATACCTACCACCGTACCGCCGGCCAACAGCGCTCCCTGCATGGCCATGGCATCAATGCCCTTGGCCACACCGGATACCACCGTACCACCGCATCCGGCAATCTGATATCCCATGCGCCGGGCAACCTGCAGCCCATACGCAGAAGCGCCTCTGGTGCCTACCGCGGCAATCACCGGCAGTTGATCCATAGCCGGCAGATTGCCCTTGTAATACAGTACCAGAGGGGGATCTATGATATGTTTTAATCTTTGAGGATAATTTTCATCACTAAAAAGGCAGATCTTAATTTGCTTGTCAATACATTGGCGCAAAATTTCTTCCGCAGAGGTGAGATTCTTATCCATTAAAGAACCCACTTCCTCCTGTGTCAGACCCTCGATCTGCCGGTAGTCTTCCTGCGTTGCGAAGTAGACATCCTCCGCATCCGAAAAAGCATCCAGCGCCAGTTTCTTCTGCCGGTCTGTCAAAGAAGGCCGGGTTGCCAGCCATATCCAATGTATCAGCATTTTCTCTCTCCTGTCTATCGGTCGGTCATCTGCCACATAACGATGGTGGCCGCCACCGCCGCATTCAGCGATTCGCAATGGGGATTCATGGGGATAATCAGTGCTTCCCCGGCTTCCTGCAAAATTTCCGGTCTTACGCCCTTTCCCTCACTGCCAATGACCACCGCCATGGCTTTCAGATTCTTTTGACGCAAGTCCTCTGCCTCAGCGGTCAAAGCCGTGACCCCGATGGGAATCCCGGCATCGGCACAGGCTTTCTTCACTTCCTGCCACGTGGTCTGCATCACCGGACAACGAAATACCGCGCCCATGGACGCTCTGACCGTCTTGTGGTTATAAGGGTCAGCGCATCCCTCCAAAAGCGCCACGGGAATATCCAGTGCATCCGCCGTCCGCAAGATCGTACCTAAATTTCCCGGGTCTTGAATCCCATCCAGAAGCAGCATCCCCGGTTTGGGGGCAACGCGTGTTTGCTCCGGGATCCGGCACAAAAACAACGCACCCTGAGGGGTTTCCATGGGAGAGATATCTTCCATCACATCTGCCGGTACCCGTACGATGCGCACCTGCTCCGGCAGGGCGATTTCCACGCCCTCAGATAGAATTACGGTATCCAGCCCCGGCGCAAAGGCGATGGCCTCCTGCAAAAGCTTTACCCCGTCCGCCACGAAAAGCCCTGTGCTTTCCCGTTCTTTCCGGGAATTCAGCAGCTTTCGCACCTGCTGCAGCAGGGGATTTTTCCGGGAAGTAATTCTTTCTTCCATCATAAGCCTTGCACAGCTGCCAAAGCATCGCTGTCCCCCAACACAATCATGATATCTCCCTCGCAGGTTTGAAACTCCGCCGCCGGGGATACGTTGATATTTCCGTTTCGCCGAACCGCCAGGATATTCACCCCCAGCTTGGCCCGGACATTTAACTCACGCAAAGATTTTCCCCACCAAGCCTTAGGCGCAGGCACTTCCACAATGCCATACTCCTCGGACAGCTCAATATAATCCAGCACATTGGGGGAAGACAGGCTTCTGGCCAGTCTGGTAGCCTGCTCCTGTTCGGGGATAACAACCCGGTCAGCCCCCAGCTTCTGCAGCACCCGGCGGTGAGTATCGTCATGGGCCTTGCAGACCACAAAGGGCACACCCAGTTCTTTCATATTCATGGTCGTCAGCACAGAGGCGCCCAAATTATCTCCGATGGCGATGATGGCGCAGTCCATATCCCGAACGCCCAAAGCTTTCAGCACTTCCTTATCCTGAGCGTCGCCTACCACCGCGTGAGTCACATCTGCGGCAATCTGATTCACCAGCTCAGAAGACACATCCATCGCCAGTACCTCACAACCCAGTGCGCACAGCTGCCGCGCAACCTGGCTGCCAAATCGGCCCAAACCAATCACTGCATAAGATTTCATCGGTTTTCCCCCTATCCGATCAAGAGATTTGTGTAGGCATAGCGGTAACGCTCCTCCGCTTTATTCCCCATGAGGAAGCTAAGACTCAGGGTCAGCACGCCTACCCGTCCAAAATACATATAAACAATCATCAAAAGCTTGGCCGGCAGGCTGAGGCTGGTAGTAACCCCTGCCGTGAGTCCCACAGTGGCCAGCGCAGAAACGGACTCATACAGTCCATCCACAAAAGAAACCGGAGAAGTTGCGCAGATAAAAATGCCGCCAAACAGGGCTAGGCTGCACACCACCGACACAATGGTCATGGCATCCAACACCTGGTGCTCCGGCACCGTCCGCTTAAACACACGGACACTTCCCTTACCGCGAATCCGGCACCACACAAACAGCAAAAGCACCACCATGGTTACCGTCTTCACACCGCCGGCCGTGGAGCCGGAAGAACCGCCAATCAGCATAAGCAAAATGCTCATCGCTTTTCCGGTTTCCGTCAGTCCGGCTTGGTCAATGGATGCAAACCCTGCTGTTCTCACCGTCACCGACTGGAAAAACCCATTGAGTATTTTCTGAGGAACAGTCATAGGGCCCAAGGTGGCAGGATTGTTCCACTCCGCAGCCAAAAAGCACACCGCGCCGCCGAAAATCAACACACCGCTGGTCAGCAGCACCAGCTTGGTATAGACGCTGAATCTTTTCCAGGAGCGAACACGAATCACTTCCTCCCAGACGAAAAAGCCCAGACCGCCCAATACCACCAGAAGCATCAGTGTTACTAACACCACAGCATCCGTTTGGAACGCCATGGCGTTGGCCCCAGGCGCCACCGAGCCAAAGATATCAAATCCGGCATTACAAAACCCGGAAACGGCATGAAAAATTCCCCATGTGGCCGCCCTGTAAGCCCCATAATCCGGCAGAAAGCGGAAAAACAACACGGTTGCGCCCACCAGCTGGATGCCCAGGCTGCCGCAGAGCACCCACTTCTGCAGCCGGACAACACTCTCCATATCATTGACGCTGAGGGCCTGAGCCATCAGCATTCTCTGCCTTAGACCCACCCGCTTGCGCAGAAGGAAAATCACAAAGGAAGCCGCAGTCATAAAGCCAAGACCGCCGATTTCAATCAAGCACAAAATGACAATTTGCCCAAAGCCGCTCCACTGAGTCCAGGTATCATGCAGCACCAATCCCGTCACGCAGGTAGCGGAGGTTGCTGTAAACAAAGCGCTAAGCAAGCCGCAGGATTGACCGTCCCGAGAGGCAACCGGCAACGCCAGCAGTGCCGTACCGATCAGAACGATCAGCGCAAACACGATTGCGATATGCTGCGCCGGTGACAATTTCCGCACTCCGGCCCATCGGCGGTACATCCAGTTCTTCACAGTAACGGTATCCTCCCTTCTTCAGCAAATTGTTTCTGAAAAAACAACATTTTCGAATTTAAACAATATTATATGCAATTTTTATTATATTTGCAAGGATGGATTCAATTTTGGTTCAGCGCTTTTACCGCAGCCTGCACCTGAGGATCCTTTGCATACTCCAGAGCTCCACCACGGATAGCCGCTGCCGTTTGATCATCCACCGGCACCAACACATCCAGCGTCACACCCACGTCCGTCAGGCTGACACCCTTGGAGGTGTAGTATTTTCCTGTGGACAGACCCACAGCAGAGCCGTCCGGCAATTCAAAGGTATACTGAAAATATCCTTTTCCGCAGGTCTGCTCACCAACCACCATGCCGGCCTCGTATTCCCACAAAGTGGCGGCAAAAAATTCCGCTGCAGAATAGGAATTTCCGTTGACAAGTACCGCCATGGGTAAATTCAAACAAGAAGCCTCAGAATATTTGACATCCTTCTGCCCAGCATAGTCCTCAGACTGGAACAGAACCCCCTCCGGCAGCAAATAATCCAACACCGCAACCAGCTCCGATACATAGCCGCCGGGATTGTTGCGGACATCAAAAATCAGTTTCTCTGCCCCCTGCGCCACCAAACCTTCAATGATGGCGATGGTTTCCTTTGCGCAATTGCTGTTAAAATTTACAATGCGGACAATGCCAATATTACCCTCCAACATCTGTCCTTTGGCTACAATGGTGGGAACCTGACACCGTGTCACAGCTAAATCCAATTCCTCTCCACCGCACAGCACCCGAAGCTGCACCTGAGTGTCTTCTTCGCCCCGAATCATATCCTTTACCTGCTCCAGGGTCAAATCCCGGACGTTTTGTCCCTCCACGGCAATGAGAACATCTCCTGCCCGAAGGCCAGCTTCCTCCGCAGAAGTTCCGGGAACCACTTCCACGATATCGAGCCCAGCGCCGTCACTGCGCTGCTGAATGGTGATACCAATACCAACATAGGAATTTTTCTTCTGTTCCTGATACTTGGCATATTCCTTAGCTGGAATGTAATAGCTCCACCGGTCTCCCAAGGCATTCACCATGGCATCGGCTGCCGCATCCTCGATAGCGGTTTTGTCCGCCGTTCCGATAAACTTATCCAAAATCAGATTCTCAAGGACATCCAGCTTTGACCCTCCGCCAAACGCAGAAATATTAGCAATGACAATCGCCAATGTGCCTGCGGCCGTCAGTACCGCCACCAATACATAAGAAAGAATTTTGGGCAGCAACTCCAATAATTTTTCCTTTTTCATAATACCACCTCATAGCAGTTTTCCCACAGCCCCAAAGGGCTGTGGGAGAAAAATTATCCGATAAAATCCATGGGATTCAGATTCACGCCGTTCTGGCTGATGCCGAAATGCAGGTGATAACCGGTAGACGTACCGGTGGTACCCACACAGCCGATGACCTGCCCGGCGGTCACCATTTCCCCTTGCTTTACGCTGGGGAATTTGCACATATGCATATATGTACTCTTATAACCGTCCATATGGTTAATTACCACATAGTAACCGGCGCTGGAACTATATGTGGCAGTCTCTACAATGCCGGCCCGGGTAGCGTAGATGGGAGTGTGACCAATGGCCAGGTCCACACCGGCATGGAACCGCCAGTCACCGTGCACAGGATGCCAGCGCCAGCCAAAGGCGCTGGAAACATATTTATAGTCGCAGGGAACCAGCCAGGTCAGCCCTTCGGTATTAGATGCCGAGCCACCCACACCGCCGCCGCTGTTCGTTGCCGGGGGCTTTGTGGTGGGAGGAACGGAGGTCGCCAGCCATTCCTGATACTCCGCCTCATCCAATTCTACCTCTTTCTGTGCAATTTCCTGCTCCAGCTTTGCCAGTTCTTCTTCCTGGGCATCCAGCAGCGCGTCATATTCTTCGCCCTTTTCCAGCAGAGTTGCCAGCAGTTCCTGGGCCTCTTTTGACTTGGCATCCAGCTCTGCCTGCTTCGCGGCCATTTCCTTCTTATTTTCTTCCAGCAGCTTCTTTTCTTCCTGCAGGGTCTTCTTTACTTCTTCCACTTCTCTGGCTGCCTGATTCATTTCATCCAGGCGCCGCTGGTCGGAAGCGGCAATTTCCATCATCATATTCAGCCGGTCCAGTAAATCGGAAAAGCTGCTGGCCTTAAACAGCACAGACCAGTAAGACAGAGATCCGTCCTCTTCCATAGCCCGGATGCGATCCTTATATTTTGCGTTCAATTCCGCCAGATGCGCTTCTGCCTTATCCAGGTCTTCCTGCTTGTCTGCAATCAGCAGGGCATAGGCAGCAATCTGCTCATTGATATTGTCGATCTGGGCGTACAGCAAGCCGACCTGCTGCTCAATCAAGGCTTTCTGAGCAACGATATCCTTGACTTCCGTCAGATTATCTTTTTGCTGGGCCTTCAAATCCTCCAACTGGGACTGCATGTCCTTTTGCTCGCTTTCCAGATTGCCGATCTGTTCTTTAATCTCGCTGGAGGATGCAGCCTTTGCCTGGGGCAGAATCCCCACGATCAAGCTCAGCACCATAATCAGAGCCAAAAGTCCTGCCAGCAGCGAAATAATCAACCGTTTATTTTTCATGTTTTGCTCCTTCTGTGTGGGGTTTATACATCCATAAACTTCCGAATGGACGTCCAGCTGCCAACGATACCGACAAACAAACCTGCGGCCGCAAAGGTCGCGACCATGGGAACGAGTAATGTTTCAAAGGGGACAAAGCTGAACAACTTCAGGGTATCCACCACTGCCAGTCGGGACATCAACAGGTTATACAGAAACCATTCCAGACCAAAGGCAATTCCGGCGCCCAGCATGCCCAAAGTGAAGCCTTCCACCACATAAGGAAGACGGATAAAGCCATTGGTAGCACCCACCATCTTCATAATGGAAATCTCATCCCGGCGGTCATACATGGCAAGCTTTACGGTGTTGGAAATAATCAGCAGGCTGACGATCAGCAGCACCGAAATGACTGCGACAGAAGCGATTTGCAGAATGTTCTCCAATGTGGCAAAGCCCTCCGCCAATTCAAAGGAGGCGCTGATTTTCGCCACGCCAGGAATTTCCTCGATCTGCGCAAGGGTCTCCTCCATCAGTGAATTATCCACCAGCACCACGCGGATCCGATGGCGCAGGTCATCCGCCTCCACCCCGTTAAAGGCCGGGTCGCCTTCATGGTCTGCAATAAAGTCCTTCAGCGCCTCTTCCTTGGTGATAAAGGTGGCATTATGGATATTGGGCTGACCGTTTACCGTGATGGTATTAATGGCCGTGGTTAAGCTCCGGGCTTCGGATTCCGGCAGGGACTCGTCCACATACACCAGAATTTCATTGGTCTTATTCAAATCCTCCACCATGATGCTGACATTATACATCAGGCAGGAAAAGCTGCCCACAATCAGCAGGCAGGCCACCGTAACGCAAACAGCAGCAAAGGACATGAACCCGTGAAGGAACATGCCCCGTATTCCCTCTTTGATTAAATAGCCGATATTATTGATCTTCATAGTGATAGTACCCATCCATTCCGTCGCTGATAACAACGCCATCGTCAATGGCAATAACGCGTTTGGGGAAACGCTCCACCAAATCTTTTTCGTGGGTTACCACCAGCATGGTCGTTCCCAAGTGATTGATCTCCATCAGCAAACTCATGATCTCCAGGGATCTGGCAGGATCCAGGTTACCGGTGGGCTCGTCCGCAATGATGGTAGAGGGGTTGTTCACCAGCGCCCGGGCGATAGCCAATCTCTGCTGCTCGCCGCCGGAAAGCTCTCCGGGATGGCGGCGGCTCTTGGTATCCAATCCCACAAGATTCAGCACATAGGGCACCCGTTCCCGGATCTCCCGCTCTTTGGCGCCGATGGCCCGCATGACGAATGCCACATTCTCATAAACTGTTTTATTTTCAATCAGACGAAAATCCTGAAACACAACGCCAACCGTACGCCGCATAAAGGGAATCTCTCTCTTTCGAATCCGCTCCAAAGAGTATCCGTTTACGTGTACCGTACCGGAAGTAGGCTTCAATTCGCCGGTGATCAGCTTAATGATCGTAGACTTACCGGATCCAGAGGGACCCACCAAAAAGGCAAACTCTCCATCCTCAATCTGCATAGAAACGCCCCTCAGCGCTTTGGTGCCTACAGTATAAGATTTGTACACATCGGTAAACTCGATCATAATTCCAACACTCCAAACTTTGTGTAACCAAATTGTAACACATTGCCGATGTTATGTCAATATACCCACAAAAAAAGAACCCCTTGGAGATTGCTGTTACCTCCCCACGAAAAAAGGAGCTGCACAAACGTGCAGCTCCTTACTTTTCACTCAGCGGCTGTCCCGGGAGGACAAATATTTGCGCACCATCAGCGCTACTTTGAACACAATGGCATGGTCAAACTCACGCAAATCCAAGCCGGTCAGTTTCCGAATCTTTTCCAGACGGTACACCAGGGTATTGCGGTGCACAAACAGCCTCCGGGAGGTTTCCGACACATTCAAATTGTTCTCAAAAAACTTGTTGATGGTAAACAGAGTTTCCTGATCCAGAGATTCAATGGTATTCTTCTTAAAGACCTCCGTCAGGAAAATCTCACAAAGGGTCGTAGGCAGCTGATAAATCAGTCGGCCGATCCCCAAATTCTCGTAATTAATGATGCTCTTTTCGGTATCAAAAACCTTGCCCACATCAATGGCGGTCTGGGCTTCTTTATAAGAATCTGCCAAATTCCGCAAATGCTCCGCCACCGTACCAAAACCGATAACCGTTTTCAGGAACAGTTCCTTTTTCAGCAGATCCTCCATAGCCTGAGCAATATTCTGCAGATCCTCTCCAGTGGTAGAGGGAGTGATCTGCTTTACCACGGCAATGTCGCTTTCGTTAATACCGATGACAAAATCCTGCACCTTATCCGGGAACAGGGTTGCCAGCACCTCCGCTGTGGCCACATCGGTATGCCCGATCTGTCGCACCAAAAACACAGCCCGGGGGGCTTCTGTCGCAAAATGCAGTTCCTTCGCCCGGACATAAATATCGCCGGGGAGAATATTGTCCATCAAGATATTCTTCACAAAGGTGCCGCGATCGTGCTTTTCCTCGTAGAAAACCTTGGCATCATTCAGCGCAATGTGCGCCATTTGGCAGCAGACCCTTGCCATTTCGTCCGTGCCGGTGCAAAACACTCCGTATTCAAACATATCCGTGCTGCTGTGGATCGCCCGGAAGGTTTTCTGCGCAAAGGTCACCACGCGCTCGGGAGAATTGGCCGCCATCAACGCGGCATCCGGCCAGCGCTCACCCAGCAAAGACGGATCTGTACAGGAGATGACGCTGCCTTCCGTATCGATAACACCGTAAACGCGATCCGATACATCCTTCAACTGAAGAATGACATTTTGAAAAACACTGTTAGACATATTCCTATCCTCCCAAGAAATACGCATGAATGCGATTTTAACAAAATTGCACCATCATTATACATCTGTTTTGCACAATATGCAAGTGTCTTTTGACATATTATTGCAAAATTCAAGTCTGTTTTTGTTGGAATTGACACATTTCATCGACTGCCTGCAACTCTGTATCTGTCAGTTCCCGGAACTGTCCTCGGAGCAGATTCCCCAATGTCAAGAAGCCTTCCTGCTGCCGTTCCAAATAAAAAACCGGCAAATTTCTGGATGCCATCATCCGCCGCACCTGATGATACTTTCCTTCACATACCGTAATCCGGCTCTCCCCTGCTCCCAAAGGCTCCAGCACCGCGCTCAGGCACTGTTCCCCATTGGCCAAGGTTAATCCATCCGCAAAGGCCTGCACATCTTCTGCCGTCGCACAACCCTCATGACGGGCATAATAGACTTTTGGAATCTGTTTTTTGGGAGAGATCAACCGGTGGAGCAAATCTCCGTCGTTTGTAAACAGCAGCAGCCCCTCCGTGGCTTTATCCAGTCTTCCCACAGGCTTCACATCCAAGTCCCGAATTTGAGGTGGCAGCAGTTCCATCACGGTGCGCTCCTGCTTATCCTCTGTGGCAGTAACATACCCGGCAGGCTTATTCAGCATCACCATGATGCGTCGCTTGCCCCGGAGAAGCTCACCGTCCAGAGTCACCGTTTGCGCAGCAGGGTCAATTTTCCGGGAGCCGTCCCGCTCCGCAGCTCCGTCCACCCGGACACGGCCGGCCTTTAAAATAATTTTTACCTGGCTGCGACTGCCGATTCCGCTGTCACACAAAAATTTGTCCAATCTTTCCATAGCTTCTCCGTTCTAACCCTGTCCTCAAGCGAATAGGTTGTAATGCCAATCACTTAACTGGAGGGATTCAATATGCTGGTAATGACCGCAAAGGTCGACAAGAAAAAAATCGCCATCATCATAACGGCGGTAATTGTTTTGGTAGCTGGACTTTTCCTGCTGTTTGGCGGTGACAGCGCCCCCACCGTTTCCGAAAATGTGTCCAACACCGCAGCCAATAACGATGCCCGGGTGGCATTCCTAAAGAGCTTTGGATGGGACGTGACCAACTCGCCTGTGGAATCCAGTCAAGTCCGGATTCCCAGCGAATCGGGCGAGGTCTTTGAACGGTACAACGCGCTGCAAAAATCCCAGGGATACGACCTAAGCGCCTATGCAGGCAAAACCGTCATGCGCTTTGTCTACAAAATCAACAATTATCCAGGTGCCACCGAACCGGTCTATGCCACGCTTCTGGTGTATAAAAACCAGATCATCGGCGGGGATATTACAGACACCTCGGCAAAAGGCGTAGTAAGAAGCTTCAAGATGCCAAAGCAGACTACTCCGGCGCCTACCTCTCCTGCCACCTCTCCCACATAAGTGCATTTTCTCTATCCTATCACAAAACACACCCCTTGACAATACCCCGGCTTCATGCTACTGTGTAGATAAATCTCATAGTCTTCAGGGCGGGGTGTAAGTCCCCACCGGCGGTAGAGCCCGCGAGCGAAAGCTGAACCGGTTAGATTCCGGTGCCGACAGTATAGTCTGGATGGAAGAAG
>JAZOUU010000119.1:0-8974 GCA_045658365.1 Faecousia sp.
CCGCCGCCGCAGAGTTACCGCCGCCGACAACAGCCACTGTTTTGCCGCGGTAAAACATTCCGTCACAGCTGGCGCAATAGGCAACACCCCGCCCGGTGAGATCAATCTCTTTTGGGATGCCCAGATGTTTGTGACCGGCGCCTGTGGCGATAATGACGGCTTTGGCAGCATAGACCTTCTCGCTGGTTTCGACGGTTTTCTCGCTGCCCTCCAGATGAACGGAGAGAACCTCTTCATTCACGGTCTCAACACCAAATCGTTGCGCTCCCAGCTGCATGTTCATGCCCAGGGTAAAGCCGTCGATCTGTTCGTGAAAACCCGGGTAGTTATCGATCTGCGTGGTTTGGGTCATCTGTCCGCCGGCATACAGCTTTTCGATGACTAGGGTGGAAAGACCGGCTCTCGAAGTATACAGGGCTGCAGTATATCCTGCCGGGCCGCCCCCAATGACAATGACATCGTAGCTTTTATCCATAGCAGTCGCTCCTTTTTGTTTTCTTTATAACATTAGTATATCCGTTTCTTGCGTCTCATTCTGTGACATTATCACAGGGAATTCAGGAGAGGGGAGCGGTGTCGGTTTTATGTAATGCCTCCATGCTTAGTTCTCCTGCCAGTTTGAAAAGGGCATCGGTTAAAACCTGCTCCAGGGGAACACCCGCGGACAGAGCGATTCTGGTATAAAAAAGAACCAGCCAGGGTTCCAGTGTCAGCGTGACCTGCTTCATATCATAACTCCTTTTCAGGAAAAACTTTATCTCATCCTATGCAAACCCTTGACAGGTGTGCTACAATGTATAGAATGGATAGGAAAAATACGAGAGGATGATTCACGTGGCAAAAGATAAAAAAGTAGAGCAGATTACCGACATGGAAGTGGACTTTGCGCAGTGGTTTACCGATGTGTGCAAAAAGGCCCAGCTCATTGACTATTCTTCCATCAAGGGTGTGTTTATCTATCGCCCCTATGGCTATGCCATTTGGGAAAACATCCAGAATATTATGGACAAGGAATTCAAGAAGCAAGGGGTAGAGAATGTCTACATGCCCATGCTGATTCCCGAGAGCCTGCTGCAAAAGGAAAAGGATCACGTGGAGGGCTTTGCTCCCGAGTGCGCCTGGGTTACCTACGGCGGCGTGGACAAGCTGGAAGAGCGTTATGCTATCCGCCCCACATCTGAGACCCTTTTCTGCGAGCATTTTGCAAATGTGCTCCAGTCCCACCGGGATCTGCCTATGAAATATAATCAGTGGTGCAGCGTACTTCGCTGGGAGAAGACCTCCCGTCCGTTCCTGCGGCACCGGGAATTTTTGTGGCAGGAAGGACATACCATTCATGCCACTGCTGAGGAAGCAAAGAACTTCACCGAGACCATGCTGAATGTCTACGCGGACTTCTGTGAGAATGTGCTGGCAATGCCTGTGACTCGCGGCCAGAAGACGGAGAAGGAGAAGTTCAATGGCGCTGAGGCTACCTACACCATTGAGTGCATGATGCACGACCGGAAGGCCCTGCAGGCGGGTACATCCCATTATTTCGGTGACGGATTTGCCAAGGCCTTTAAGATCGAGTTTACGGACAAGAATAACCAGAAGACCAATCCTCACGAAACCTCCTGGGGTGTGTCTACACGCTTGATCGGCGGTATTATTATGACTCACGGCGACAATAACGGCTTGGTTTTGCCGCCTAAAATTGCTCCCACTCAGGTCGTGGTGCTACCCATTGCCCAGCATAAGCCGGGCGTGTTGGAGGGCGCTGCTGAAATCCGCGATCGCCTGGCGAATGTTGGTCTGAGGGTTAAGATGGATGATTCCGATAACTCTATGGGTTGGAAGTGCGCCGAGTATGAAATGAAGGGCGTGCCCCTTCGGGTGGAATGCGGCCCCCGGGATCTGGAGAACGGACAGGTGGTGCTGGTTCGCCGGAACGATGGCGAAAAGATTGTTGCCAAGCTGGAGGAACTGGAACAGGCTGTGGCTGAGCAGCTGGAGCTGGTTCATCAAGGTATGTATCAGCGGGCAAAGAAGAATCTTGACGAACACATTTATGAAGCCCATTCTCTGGAAGAAGCCAAGGAACTTCAGGAAAAGAACGGCGGCTTCGTAAAGACTATGTGGTGCGGCGAACTGGACTGCGAACTGGCAATGAAGGAAAAGGCCGGAATGTCCTCCCGGTGTATTCCTTTTGCTCAGGAACATCTGGGCGATACCTGCGCTTGCTGCGGAAAGCCGGCAAAGAAGATGATCTATTGGGGCGTTGCCTACTAATTGGATACCGTAAGGCGGGTCTGCTTATGCAGACCTGCTTTTGCATTTCTAGTTACTGCGGGCAAACCACGCACCGGTACCTTACCGGCATTTCCATATATACTGTAATATCTGCCAGAGAAAAAATGCTTGATTCCTACTTCGTCCTGTGTTATAATTCGCATGTGCAAAAAACACCAAAATATTTATAAAAAACGATTTTAAGGTGGGTGCCTATGTATTCCGTAAAAGAACTCTACGATTTGTCGTATACTGCGGCAAGTGATTATTTGATATCCTTTACTTACCCTTGGGAAGCTCTTAAGGGGATCGGGGAATTGATCCGCCAGCTGGGAAACCGGTTGGACGAGAAAGAATATACGAAAATTTCTGACGAGGTTTGGGTACACAATACCGCAAAGATCGCTCCGGGCGCATATTTGGGTGGCCCCACCATTATTGGCGCGGAAACGGAAGTACGTCACGGCGCATTTATCCGCGGTTCCGCATTGGTTGGAAAGGGCTGCGTTGTGGGCAACTCCGTGGAGCTGAAAAATGTCATCCTTTTTGACTGTGTTCAGGTGCCTCATTACAATTATGTAGGTGACAGTATCTTGGGGTATCGGGCCCACATGGGTGCCGGTTCCTTAACTTCCAATGTAAAGTCCGACAAGACGCTGGTTGTGATCCACGGTGAGCAGGAGATGCCCACCGGCTTGAAAAAAGTAGGCGCATTTCTTGGTGACTATGCGGAAGTAGGGTGCAACAGTGTGCTGAATCCCGGAACAGTAGTGGGCCGAAACAGTAATATCTATCCGCTTTCCTGTGTTCGGGGCGTTGTGCCGGAGGGCAGCATTTATAAAACCGGCGGAATCATTGTATCTAAAAAGTAAGGAGAACTGACAGATGGGTAAGTATTTTGGAACAGACGGTTTTCGTGGCGAAGCCAATGTGAACTTGACGGCTGACCATGCTTATAAAATCGGCCGCTTTCTGGGCTGGTACTATGGGGAATGTCGCCGCAGAAACGGAGATAAAGAGAAGGCGAAAATCGTCATCGGTAAGGATACCCGGCGCTCCAGCTATATGTTTGAGTATGCTCTGGTTGCCGGTTTGACTGCTTCCGGCGCAGATGCATATTTGCTGCACGTAACCACCACTCCCTCTGTGGCATATGTTACCAGAGTGGATGGTTTTGACTGTGGTATTATGATCTCCGCCAGCCATAATCCGTTCTATGACAACGGAATCAAGCTGCTCAACAGCGCAGGCGAGAAAATGGATGAGCAGACCATCTCCCTGATCGAAGATTACATTGACGGGAAATTGGTGGTTTTCGGTCAGCAGCGTGTGGAGCTTCCCTATGGCAAGCGGGAACAGGTGGGTGTAACGGTGGACTATGTATCCGGCCGTAACCGCTATGTCGGTTATTTAATTAGCCTTGGCCTGTTTTCCTTCAAAGGGCTGAAGATTGGCCTGGACTGCGCAAACGGCGCTGCATGGAATGTGGCGAAAGCTGTGTTTGATGCATTGGGCGCAAAAACCTATGTCATTAACGCAGATCCCGATGGTACAAATATCAATGAAAATGCCGGTTCTACCCATATTGAGTACCTGCAGAAATATGTTGTGGAGCAGGGACTGGATGTGGGCTTTGCTTATGACGGCGATGCAGACCGCTGTCTGTGTGTGGACGAAAAGGGAAATGTGGTAAATGGCGACCATATCCTGTATATCCTCGGCCAGTATATGCAGCAGAAGGGACAGCTGGATAATAATACGGTGGTTACCACAGTAATGTCCAATTTCGGCCTGTACAAGGCGTTGGATGAAAAAGGAATCGCCTACGCAAAAACTGCAGTAGGCGACAAGTATGTGTATGAATACATGGTTGAAAATGGCTGCCGCTTGGGCGGTGAACAATCCGGCCATATCATTATCTCCAAATATGCGACCACCGGTGACGGTATCTTAACCAGCCTGAAGCTGATGGAGGTCATGCTGGCTATGAAGAAGTCCATGAGTCAGCTGACGGAAGGCCTGAAGATCTATCCTCAGGTACTTAGAAATGTGCGTGTTCGCTCCAAGCCCGAGGCGCAGAATGACCCCAATGTTCAAGCAGCTGTGGAGACGGTGGCAAATCAGCTGGGCGATACCGGACGGATTCTGGTACGGGAATCCGGTACCGAGCCTGTGATCCGGGTAATGGTGGAAGCCCCCAGTGAGGAAACCTGCAAGTCCTGCGTGGATTATGTAGTGGATGTCATCTGCCGGCAGGGTCACGCAAAAATGTAAATCGCCGAAGAGTTGGCAGACTTCTGAGAATTATCGGTTCTTCCATTGAAGAATGCGGTGAATTCCCTCAAGAAGTCTGTCGACTTCTTCTTTTGTGGTTTCTCTGCTGAGAGAAATGCGGAACGAACCGTCGATCACATCTCCAGGGAGATTCATGGCGGTAAGCACGTGACTCCGATGCCCCTTGGCGCAGGCAGACCCGGCAGACACGCAGATACCGGCTTCCTGCAGCAAATTGATGGTATTCTGTGTGGGCACACCGGGAATGGAAAGAGAAAGGATATGCGGCGCTTCATGAGCGCCGTTTATTTTAATTTCCGGAAACTTTCCTAACTCAGAAACCAGATGCTCCAGCAGCTGTTTTTCCTGTCGAATATCCCCGGTAAGTGTATCGGATACTGCAGCGCAGGCAGCGGAAAAACCGAAAATGGCAGGTGTACCCTCTGTGCCGCTGCGGTATCCGCTTTCCTGTCCGCCACCTAACAGCAGGGGAGGAAAGGACTTGAGCTGTGGGGAGATATACAGCGCGCCGGCACCCTTGGGCCCGTGAATCTTGTGAGAGGATACAGAAATTAAATCCGCCCCCAGATTCTTCGCCTGGAAAGGTATTTTCAGAAAGGCCTGGACGGCATCGGTGTGAAAGATCGCGTTGGGACACAGCTTGTGGGTGAGCTTTGCCATGGCGGAAATGGGCATAACCGAGCCAACCTCGTTGTTGACCATCATGACGGAAACCAAAATGGTATCCTTGCGAAGCGCAGTCTTCAAGGATTCCAGAGGGATGTTTCCAAGACGGTCCGGCTGCAGATAGGTCACTTCAAAGCCCTGGGACTCCAGATCCTTCATGCAATTCAAAACGGCAGGATGCTCAATGGCGGTGGTGACGATGTGTGTGCCTCGTTTTCCGAACCGCTTGATTGTGCCGAATATTGCCCAGTTATCCGCTTCCGTACCGCCGGAGGTAAAAAAGACCCGATCCGGTTCTGCGCCCATCGCGGCAGCAACCTTATGGCGGGCTTCCCGAAGGTCTTTTGCAGCCCGGATTCCAAAATCATACAGTCCGCTGGGGTTCGCCCAATTTGTTTCCAGGGCATGTCGCATTGCCTCGACTGCTTCGGTGCAGGGCTTGGTGGTGGCGGAATTGTCTAAATAAATCATAGCTTACTTTCCTACACAAAATCTTTCAAAAATTCGGGCGGTGATATCTTCCCGGACAGTAGCACCGGTGACCTCGCCCATGGCTTCCATGGCGCATTCGATATCCGTCAGTACAGCATCGGGAGTTAAACCCAACTTCAGACCATGCAATGCGGAGACGATTGCGTCGTGGGCTCTCCGAATGGCATCAAACTGTCGGGGGTTGGTGAGAATAGAGCCGTCGCAAGGGACACTGCCTGCAAACATCATATCCACAACGTCTGCCAGCTGTGAAAGCCCTGTGCCGGAGTTGGCGCAGATTTCCAAAATGGTGGAAAAGGGGAGATCACTGGGCTGTACCACTTGCCCCAGATCAGTTTTGTTAATCAAGGCAATGGCGTTCTTGTGATTCAAACAGACATCAATTACCGCTCTATCTTCCTCGTCTAGGGGCTGAGAGCCATCACAAACGAAAATGACCAGATCTGCCTGCATTAGCGCCTGGCGGGAACGCTCCACACCCATGGCTTCAATTTTATCTTCCGTGTTTCGGATGCCGGCGGTGTCGATGAGCCGCAGCCGGGTTTTGCCAAGCATCACGGTTTCCTCCACCGTGTCCCGGGTTGTACCGGCCACTTCCGTAACGATGACCCGCTCAAAGCCCGCCAGTGCGTTAAGAAGGCTGCTCTTTCCTACGTTGGGTTTCCCTACAATGGCGGCGGAAACGCCGGAGCGGAGAATCTGCCCCTGACCGTAGCTTTTCAGCAGGTCATTCAGTGTTGCGGCATTGGCTTTTAAGGGTGCTTCATAATTTGCAAGGCCAAAATCCTCGATATCCTCGTCGGGATAGTCCAGTACCGCATGGAAATGACTGCAAAGGTTCGTTAGATCATCATAAACCGGGGCTAATTTTCGCTGCAGTACACCGCTGACCTGTCCAGCTGCATTGGCTGCGGCATCGGAGGTTTCTGCTTCAATGAGATCGATGACGGCTTCTGCCTCTGTCAGCGCCAGCTTTCCGTTCAGGAATGCCCGCTTGGTAAATTCCCCACGCTTTGCAGGCTGCGCCCCGGCCAGGTACAACGCTTCCAATCCGGCAGAAAGCACGGCGGGAGATCCGTGGCAGTGAAATTCCACGGTATCTTCACCGGTATAGGTGTGGGGAGCACGGGAACAGATCACACAGCATTGGTCTATGATGCGTCCTTGCTTATCCTTAAGCGCGCCCAGCATCAGCTTCCGCTGGGGCGCGTGCATCAGACTTTCTTGATTGTCCAGCGTGAATACTTTGTCTGCAACGGCAATGCAATCTTCGCCGGTGAGACGCAGGATGCCAATGGCGCTGACGGTCAGCCCGGTGGAAATTGCGGCAATGGTGTGTGACATATTTCTTCACCCCTAACAAGACGTTTTTGATACTATACCATTATTTAATAAAAAAAGCAATGCACTTCGCTATTCCCTGCGGAACATTTCCATGGTTAAAACAGACAATACCTGGGTATTCTATCCGGGAGGTGATCCAATGCAGCAGCCAATGTATCCCGGAGACATGACAGATGAAAATATTTCTGGCATTTTTGAGGGCGCGGGTGATTTTCAGCGCCGGGAACTTAACTGCGGAGAATGGACACTGTATGGCTATGCCATCGATGGTCTCACCTCCGGCGGCGATATTTCTCACTATGTGTTTAAACCGATAACAGAACACTTAACTGCAAATTCCATGGAGGAATTGTACCGCTTTGCCTTAAAGGGTATGATTTACAACTCGGTGGCAAATGCCTGTAAGGATTTAGACGATGTGGCATTGACACTGGTAAACGGGTTTTGCGTGATCCTGTTTCCGGGGGTTGGAGCCATTGCATTTGAAACGAAGACATCAGATAAACGAGGTCCGGAACCTCCGGCGGTAGAAAATACGGCTAAAGGACCAAAGGATGCCTTTGTGGAGACCATCCGTTCCAATACCAGCCTGGTTCGGCGGCATTTACGGACACCGGACCTGCGTTTTTACGAGACACAGGTAGGAAGACGAAGTCTAACGAACGTGTCTGTTGTTTGGGTGGAGGGGATCACCAATCCGGAACTCGTGGAGCGGATGAAACACCGACTTAGGGAAATTGATATTGACGGCATGCTGTCTCCTGCATCGGTGGAGGAATATGTCACCGGCTCACGGGCAACTCCGTTTCCGATGCTTCAGTATACAGAACGAACTGACCGTTTTTGCCAGGGGTTATTGAATGGCAGGATCGGACTTTTTGTAGATGGGTTGCCGCTGGGGTATCTGGCGCCGGTGGATATCGGATATCTGATGAATTCTCCGGAAGATCTGGGAAGAGATTATATTTCTGCTTCCTGGGTTAGAATTTTGCGGTATTTAGCCCTGTTTGCAGGACTTTTGCTGCCGGCAATCTATATTGCCATGACGGTTTATCATCGGCAATGGATTCCGGTGATGCTGCTGGAGATTGTGGAGGAGGGGAGAGATAAAGTCCCGTGGTCCTCTATTTGGGAAGTGCTGGGCTTGTTGGCGGCATTCGAACTGCTGCAGGAATCGGGGGTTCATTTGCCCCAAAGCATTGGTCAGTCTGTTTCTATCATTGGCGGCATTGTTGTTGGAACGGCAGCGGTGGAGGCCGGACTTATATCGCCCATGGCATTGATCACGGTCAGTATTGCCGGAATATGTGGCTTTGTTTTGCCAAATCGAGATTTTGCAGCTGCTGTGCGGGTGTGCAGATTTGGTTTGGCAATCCTGGCATCATTTTTTGGTTTGCCGGGTGTGGTGTTCGGGCTGGTGTGCATAATACTGCATCTTGCAACGAAAAAGAGCCTTGGAGTGCCATATCTTCGATTTTTTGCGCCGACACTGCTGAGAAAGCGGCTGAAGGATGAAAAATATCGGGATATGCGGCTTGATCCGCAGGATAAACGGAAGCAGAGGTAGCCTTGTGCAGGTTGCACACAAGCGGCACGATCCAGTCTGTTTTCCAACCCTTATTTTGGGGTAAAAACAGAAACGCAACACAATGGGTGGGAATTGAAAAAATGATGTAGAAAAGCGGAAAAATGCCTTGACAAAACGAGCGGTATTTGATATTATAACCGAGCTGTCCAGCCGGACAGTGCGAAGGAAAGCATAACGAAAAATAAGTTGTCAAAAGGTGAAAAAAGTGCTTGACAATGGAAGAAGGTTGTGCTAGAATAAGCAAGCTTTCACCGCAGATGCGGGGTAGCGACCTGTACCTTGTAAATTGAATAATGTGAGACGAACAAGAACACCTTG
>JAZOUU010000120.1:0-3661 GCA_045658365.1 Faecousia sp.
CAGACCGACATGGCTCCGATCCGACTTCCCTGCCCAGGGGCATCCCACCGATGAGCTGATCGGGGCAGCGGCGGAGGTCAATGCCAGAGGCGCTGCCCGGGAAATGGACGCCTATCTCTCCGCCGGGGAGCAGCTTTCTGCCGGGTTGATGGCAATGGCCATTGGGGCGCTGGGATATCCCGCGGTGAGTCTGTCCGGCTGGCAGGCGGGGATCCTCACCGACGGAGTCCACGGAAACGCCAGAATTTTGGGGCTTCAGTCAGACCGGATCCGCCGGGAATTGGAGAAGGGGAATATCGTTGTGGTGGCAGGCTTCCAGGGGGTAGACTCGGAGGGAGATGTGACCACACTGGGCAGAGGCGGCTCGGATACCACAGCGGTGGCACTGGCGGCCTTTCTGCAGGCAGATCTTTGCCAGATATTTACGGATGTGGACGGTGTTTATGACCGGGATCCCAGAATATACCCCGATGCCACCCGGTTTGGGCGGCTGTCCTACGAAAGAATGCTGCAGCTTATTGAAAACGGCGCACAGGTGCTCCATGACCGCAGCGTGACCACCGCAAGAGACCATGGGATATGCATCGAGGTGCTGTCCTCCTTTACCGGGGCACCGGGAACCATCGTAGGCCCATAGCGTAACCTTACCCGAAAGAGGCGGCATCTATACCGGATAGGCAAAATGAAAACAAGACCCGACAGATTTCCTGTCGGGTCTTGCTAATATGCATCAAGCATCCCTGCGTAGGGGCGACCCTTGCGGTCACCCCTATAAAACTGTAGACTATGTCCTTGCACACCTGTGGACGGTGTTACTGCACTGCACATCAAGACCCGTCCCCTGCAAGATGGATATAAAAATCAGCCCCCGCCATACCGGCAGGGGCTGAACTTTAAAATTACTGGTTTTCCATTTCCTTCAGGGCGTCCTTGCGGCTGAAGTTTGCGCGGCCCTTCTCGTCGAAGCCCATGAACTTAACCCAGGTCATATCTCCCAGGTTCAGCACATCTTCCACCTTTTCCACGCGGCGGTTCTCCAGCTTGGAGATGTGGACCATGCCGTCATGGCCGGGAGCGATCTCAACGAAAGCGCCGATGGGCAGGATGCGAACGACCTTGCCGTAGTACAGCTTGCCAACCTCGGGAACGAAGCAGATGTCGTCCACCATCTTCTTGGCGGCGTTGGCAGCAGCAGCATCCACAGCGGAGATGAATACGCTGCCGTCGTCCTCGATGTCCACCTTGGCGCCGGTGTCAGCGCAGATCTTCTGAATGGTCTTGCCGCCGGAGCCGATGACTTCCCGGATCTTGTCCACAGGAATGGTCATGCTGATCATCTTGGGAGCGAATTCAGAAACTTCCTCACGGGGAGCGGGGATGGCCTTCAGCATCACCTCGTCCAGGATCACCAGACGGGCCTTGCGGCAGCGTTCCAGAGCGTCTGCGATGATCTCCATGGTCAGGCCCTTGTTCTTCAGGTCCATTTGGATGGCAGTGATACCTTCGGTGGTACCGGCTACCTTAAAGTCCATTTCGCCGTGGAAGTCTTCCACACCCTGGATATCGGTGAAGGTTCTCCATTCGCCGGTTTCCTGGTCGGAAATCAGGCCGCATGAGATACCTGCAACAGGCCGCTTGATGGGCACGCCGGCATCCATCAGCGCCAGAGTAGAGCCGCAGATCGAGCCCTGGGAGGTGGAGCCGTTGGAGCTAAGAACCTCGGACACCACGCGGATAGCGTAGGGGAACTCTTCCACACTGGGGATCACAGGCAGCAGGGCCTTTTCCGCCAGGGCGCCGTGACCGATCTCACGACGGGAGGTGGAGCGGGCAGCTCTTGCTTCGCCGGTGGAGAAAGAGGGGAAATTGTAGTGGTGGATATACCGCTTGGTATCTTCCTGATAAATGGTGTCCAGCTTTTGAGCAGCGGACAGGGTGTTCAGGGTGCAGATGGACAGAACCTGTGTCTGACCACGGGCGAACAGGCCGGAACCGTGAACTCTGGGCAGAACGCCGACTTCGGCATCCAGAGGACGGATATCGTCCATGCCGCGGCCGTCCACACGCTTGCCGGCAAGCAGCCACTTCTTGACGACCTTCTTCTGCATCTTGTACAGGCACACTTCGATGTGCATTTCGAACTCTTCTTCGCCGTACTTTTCCACAAACTGGTTCTTGAAGTCGATCCGGGCGGCAGTCAGACGCTCTTCACGGATGTTCTTGTCGTCGGTGTCCAGAGCGTACTCGATCTGATTCAGGCCGTAGGCAATCAGATCGTCCAGCAGGTCGTGGTTCACGGCGGCCTTTTCGAAGGTGAACTTAGGCTTGCCGATCTCAGCAACGATACCGTTGATGAACTTCACGATCTCCATGTTGGTCTCGTGAGCCACACGGATGCACTCGTAGACGATAGCTTCGGGAGCCTCGTTGGCCTCGGTCTCGATCATGACCACCTTCTCGAAGGTGGAGCTGATGCACACAAAGCACTCGCAGGCGTCGCGCTCGTCGGAAGAGGGGTTGATGATATACTGACCGTTCAGGTAGGCCACATTGGTGGTAGCGACAGGTCCGTTCCAAGGCACATCGGAAGAAGCGATGGCAATGGAAGCGCCCAGGGAAGCTACGATCTCTACGGGGTTGTCGTAGTCGTTGGCAAGGACGGTGCAGGTAACGACGGTGTCGTTACGCAGTTCCTCGTCGAACAGGGGACGCATGGGCCGGTCGATGATCCGGCTGTTCAGAATGCCCCGCTCAGAGGGCTTGCCCTCCCGGCGGTTGAAGGAGCCGGGAATCCGGCCTACGGAGTACATTCTCTCTTCAAACTCGATGGTCAGAGGGAAGTAGTCGATGCCGGCCTTGGGAATGGGGTTGCAGGTGCAGGTGGTGAGCACCACAGTGTCACCGTAACGGCAGATACATTCTGCGTTGGCAAGCTCAGCCACTTTGCCGGTTTCCACAGTAAAGGTGCGGCCGCCGATTTCCATCTCATACACGTGATGGTTGGGGTACTGTTTGCGAGTAATCATTAGTAAAACCTCCTATATTTTTGGTATTTGGTTCGGGAGGTTTAGCACTTGAAACTGGCGGCGCGATGCGTAACCACTTTCAACTGCTAAAACAGCTCCCGACGGACTTCTTTTGGAAAAAGGGCGACGGAACCCGTCGCCCTCCCAAAACTTACTTACGGATGCCCAGCTTGGCGATGAGTGCACGATAGCGGTTGATGTCCTTCTTTGCCAGGTAGTCCAGCAGGTTACGGCGCTTACCAACCATCATCAGCAGACCGCGGCGGGAGTGGTTGTCATGCTTGTGGACCCGCAGGTGGTCGGTCAGCTCGTTGATCCGGGCGGTCAGGATAGCTACCTGAACCTCGGGAGAACCGGTGTCGCCTTCGTGGGTTGCGTTTTCCAGGATAACCTGGGTCTTCTTTTCTTTCAGAATCATTGTGTTTTCCACCTTTCAAATGAATTACCCAAAAGCGAAGTAGGGGTTGGTGAAATGCACATTGGCTTTCTCCCGTAACTGCGCAGTGGGCATAAATATTGCGTCTGGCATAGCCAGCCCGGTTATCATATCACAAGCTTTCCCAAAAGTAAAGGAAAACTTTCACTTTTTTCCAAAGAAATTTAGGGTTTCCTGCCTGTTTTTCAGAATTTCTTCC
>JAZOUU010000121.1:0-1182 GCA_045658365.1 Faecousia sp.
GAGTCTGGGCCGTATCTCAGTCCCAATGTGGCCGTTCATCCTCTCAGACCGGCTACTGATCGTCGCCATGGTGGGCCGTTACCCCGCCATCTAGCTAATCAGACGCGAGACCATCTCTCAGCACATAAAGCTTTGGTACACAGATCATGCGGTCCGTGTACATTATGCGGTATTAGCAGTCGTTTCCAACTGTTGTCCCCCACTGAGAGGCAGGTTTCTCACGCGTTACTCACCCGTTCGCCACTAAGCATCCCCGAAGGAATGCCCCGTTCGACTTGCATGTGTTAGGCACGCCGCCAGCGTTCGTCCTGAGCCAGGATCAAACTCTCAAAAAATTGTATCTAAACAACCTTTCGGTCGTTCAAATCATTTTTTGAATAAATTTGTCTTAGCAAATATTACTCAAGAATTTTCGTTGGCTGTTATTCGTTCTATTAACGCTTAAACAATCCATTATAATTGTCCAAGGTGTTTCTTGGTTCGTTTTTGTGTTATTCAATTTACAAGGTACAGTTCGCGTCCCGCCGTGGCGGTCAGCTTGCTTACTATAGCACATCGTTTTCCATTTGTCAAGAACTTTTTTCAAGTTTTTTCATATTTCTTTCCGATTCGCGTTTGTTCGCCGCGCTCTCTCAAGCGCTCGCATATAATACCATCCCATTCCCGTTTTGTCAAGCATTAATTTTCAATTTTCTCAATTATTTTTGATTTCTTTTATCTTCCGGTTTCAGCTTGTCATTTCGCCATTTCATGTCCTTCATCTTCCTGCGAAGGATCCCTCTGCTTTCTCCCATGGATACTGACAGATACGGAAGACCCATGCTCTTCAGTTGCAGCAAATGGATGATCAGTAACGCAATGCCAATGCCCGCTCCCCATCCTCCAAACAGCGCTGCCAACGCAGCAATCCCAAACCGCCAGACACGCACAGCGTTTGCCAGATCTCGATTCGGCAGCACAAACCCGCATACCCCCGCAATACTGACTACGATTAACACGATTGGGGAAATCAGGCCTGCCTCCACCGCTGCCGTACCCACCACGATACCGCCGATGGTGGAAACCGACTGTCCGATGGCCTGTGGCAGATGGATTCCGGACTCCTGAAGCAATTCATAAGCGATCAGCAGAGCTAGCACTTCTCCGCCGGGTGAAAAAGGCACACCCTCCCTGCTTGCGATC
>JAZOUU010000122.1:0-8377 GCA_045658365.1 Faecousia sp.
ATATACCACGCTGACACAAGCGGGCGCACCAATGGTTATCGGATATACATAGCGGTTCTTTTCCCACATTTTATGGCTAAGGCCGAGCAGTATCAACTCAAGGTATGTAACAACAAGGAAGTCAACAAGATTTATCTTGAACGGGCAATTATGCACTTCATCTCCCAAATGTGCGAGGGCGACAATTTCCAAATGATTATGCGGGAATTACGGCGGTATGCCAAGGAGCAGAACGAGGGAAGCGGAGAACTGCAGTTCCTGGAAACCAAGTACAACAAGGTGGAGCGGGAAATCGGCAATCTCGTTAAGGCGATTATGGGCGGTTTTGATGCCGAAGAATTACGGTCTGCATACGATACCTTAAAGGCAGACAAGACCAAACTGTCCGCACAGATTGAGATTGAGCGAAAGAAGCAAGCACAGAGAATTGATGTTGATGAAGCAAGTGTACGGAAAGCACTTTCCAGAATTAGTGCCGACATTTGTGAGGGTAGACCCATTGAGGAGTACAAGAGGTTGTTTTCCTCTTTCGTGGAGCGAGTAGATGTTTTTGAGGACTATGTTAACATAGTCCTCAAGGTCTTTGATATGATAAATGTCCGTGTCTGTAACGGTAGCGGTGTGATAAAAGAAGAACCACCACTTGACTTTCATCAAATGGTGGTCTGGAATGGTGGAGCCGAGGGGAATCGAACCCCTGTCCGAAAGCAACTTGGAAAGAACTTCTCCGGGCGCAGTTTGTTATTTACATTCCCTCATCCCGGCGGGAACAAACACTCTCCGGGACTCAGTAGCTTCATAATGCATGGTACGCGCAAAGCTTTGCGTACGCACGGTCTCCACTTCGATCACACCCGAGCCCGGCTCGTGGACCTTCCGGGGCGGATGGGCGCCTAATTAGGCAGCCAGAGCAACAGTATTGTTGTCAGTTAAATTTAAAAAGGTACCCGTTTTAACGCGGTCAGGCGCCGCGGCACGCTTATCCAGCCTCACTACCCCCGTCGAAACCAGTACATCCCCGGATAGAAAAGGTTGGGTTTCCGGGGCGCTGAGCGCCCCGGGGATTGATAAATTAGAAACGGCCGTAGGGGTCCGGGAGCTTGTTGGGCTCGGGGTAAGACTCCCCATGGGTATCTACGGTGATGGTAGCAATTTTCTGCTCAGTTACAGGACGGTCTGCTGCGCCGGTCTTAGTTGCAGCGATGGCATCCACCACATCCATACCGGAGGTCACCTTGCCGAAGGCAGCATACTGGCCGTCCAGATGTCTGGCATCTTCGTGCATGATGAAGAACTGAGAACCGGCGGAATTGGGGGAAGAGGAACGGGCCATGGAAAGAACGCCCCGCTTGTGCTTCAGATCGTTCTTAAAGCCGTTAAAGAAGAATTCGCCCTTAATGCAATAGCCGGGGCCGCCCATGCCGGTGCCGTCGGGACAGCCGCCCTGAATCATAAAGCCGGGGATGACCCGGTGGAAGATCAAGCCGTCATAGTAGTTATGGTTGGCAAGATCAATGAAGTTATACACGCTCTGGGGCGCGATTTCGGGATACAGCTCGCCCTCAATGATGCCGCCGTTTTCCATGGTGATCTTAAAAGTGGGATTCATATTAATATCTCTCCTTCATTGCGCGGTCAATTTGACGCTTGGCATCCTTTTCGGCCGCGGATTGTCTTTTATCATACAGTTTTTTGCCTTTGCACAGCCCTACGCTTATTTTTACCCGGCTGCCCTTGAAATAGACGGACAGGGGGATCAGGGAATAGCCGTCCTGCTTGACCTTGCCGTAGAGCCGCATGATCTCTCTGCGGTGCATCAGCAGCCGTCTGGGACGGCGGGAATCCCGGTTGAAGATATTGCCGTGGTCATAGGGAGAAATGTGCATTTGGTTGACCAGAAGCTCACCGTCTTTGATGCCGCACCATGCATCCTTCAGATTCAATGTGCCTGCACGGATGGATTTGACCTCTGTACCGCAAAGCTCGATGCCTGCTTCGTATTGTTCCTCGATGAAATACTCATGGCTGGCTTCCCGGTTTCGGGCCATGACCTTGATACTTTGCTTTTCCAGAATGTCGCACCTCCTTATCGAATGGTATTATACCACAAATGTCAAGTTAGAAAAACAGAAAATCTTCGAATTTTTCCGTTGCGTCGAAGCTGTAGTCGCATAGAGAAATCATTTCCTCGTCAATCTCCGGAATGCCCATGCCGCTCCAGCCGGCGTATGCCACCTTCACGCCCAGAGGCGATGCCATTTTGCAGGCCAGCTTCATGTCATCCACCACCAGCAGCTGTTCCGGTGTCAGATCATAGCGCTTCATAATATCCAGCAGGGGATAGGGGTGAGGCTTTCGCTGATTCTCCGGGAGCTCCCAACCGTAGATCCTGTCTGGCCGGAAGCCAAAATGAGCATCGTAATCCCGCAGGATATTTTTTTCGCTGGAATGGGATACCACGCAGATCAGACCGCCTTCGGCTTTTTGCCGCAGCAGTATATTTTTGATTCCGGGATACGGATCCGGTGTGTGGCTGAGAACATAACCCATCCACATTTCATGCTCTTTTGCCAGTTCATCTTCCGTAAAACCGAAGCGCATTCGGCAAAGCTCCGCAAAACCGTAATGATGACAGTCCCGCACATAATCTGAAAAGGCCATGGTTTGTCCCGGTCGTAAAACTTGCAGGACATATAGGAAAAACGGGTAGCTCAGTGTTTTCATGCTTTGCACGACGGTATCATCATGATCCAGCACAAGACATCGGTATTTCAGCATGGTGGACTCCTTTTTGTTTTCTTTATTATAACAAATACAAACATTTCTCGCAACCATGAAATTCCTCTTGCGAAATACGAACAAATGTGCTAAAATGTTCGTATAAGAATGGAGGTGAGGGCAAATGGTGCAAAGTAAACCGGTGGATGTGATATCGGTATGCAGCGCGGATGGGGAAATCCGTCCCTTGCGTTTCCGGATGGAGGACGACAGGCACCAGTTGCTGCGCATCGACATTACGGAGATCATCAGCACGCGAGCGGTGCAGTATGTGGGCATTGAGGCCCAGATTTTTCTTTGCAAAGCTGTGGTAGAGGGGAAAAGATGGCTGTTTGAACTGAAATATACCATTCGCACTCACAACTGGTGCTTTTACCGGAGGGTGTACTGATATGGCGGAGCGGGTGATTTTTCATGTGGATGCTAACTCGGCGTTCTTAAGCTGGTCGGCGGCCTATCGGGTAAAGGTGCTGGGGGAAACAGAGGATTTGCGCTCTGTGCCCTCGGTGGTGGCCGGGGATAAGGCCTCCCGGCATGGCATTATTTTGGCAAAAAGCACACCGGCAAAAAAATATGGGATTCAGACCGGAGAGCCCTTGTTTCAGGCGCTGGAGAAGTGTCCGGATTTACGGGTGGTGCCGCCGGATTATTCTCTGTATGTGGAGGCTTCCCGGCATTTTGTAGCATTGCTGCGGCAGTTCAGCCCTTGCGTGGAGCAGTATTCCATTGACGAGGCATGGGTGGATATGACGGGAACAGAGAAGCTGTGGGGCTCGCCCAGACTGGCGGCGGAAACTATGCGCCGGCGCATCTGGGAAGAGCTGGGCTTTACTGTGAATGTGGGTATTTCCAGTAATAAATTGTTGGCCAAAATGGCGGGGGATTTGGAAAAACCCAACAAGGTAATTACTTTGTTCCCGGAGGAGATGGAGAGCAAAATGTGGCCACTTCCGGTACGGGATTTGTTTCTGGTAGGGCCGGCAACAGAGCGGAAACTGAAAATGTACGGCATCTATACCATTGGAGATCTGGCAAAGGCGGATGTATCGCTGCTGCGCAGACGGCTGGGGAAGCAGGGGGAGACTATTTGGCATTTTGCCAACGGGCGGAATGCGGATCTGGTAATATCGGAGCCGGTAGAAAACAAGGGCTATGGCAACTCCGTTACCACAGCCAGCGATGTAGTGACCTCCCAGCAGGCCCATCAGGTGCTGCTGAGCCTGTGTGAAACCGTAGCAAGCCGGATGCGGCAGGACGGAAAATGCGGCAGCTGTATCTCCGTCCATCTGCGCACAAATGATTTTCAGCACTGTTCTCACCAAAGACTGCTCCATGGAGCGACAAATATTACAACAGAAATCTTCGAGGCCGCCTGCAAAGTATTTGATGAAGCATGGGATGGCGTAACCCCCTTGCGGCAGTTGGGAATCCAGGTGACCCGGCTTTCTCAAGAACCCTATCAGCAGTTTGATTTATTTTCCGGTGTCAGCCCCAGACAGTATGAGCGGAAGCTGCGCTTGGACGAAACCGTGGATGCCCTCCGGGATAAATTTGGGGAGGATATCATTCGCAGGGCAAAATTTGCCCAGGATCCCGGGGGGCATATGTCCGGAGGACTGGATAAGGCCAGGCGCACCGGGGTAACAAAACCCGTGCCGGAAGAATTTTAGGTAGAAAAAAGCTGGCAGATGCAGTATAATAGAGGTATTCTATGTGGAATATAAGAGGTGCAGTATGTCCATTGTAAAATTCTACCGGGGAGACCCCAATGCTCCGAAAACCACCATGCCTGCCCACCTGGGCGTCAATGCCATCATTGTGTGGGACGATAAGCTCCTGCTGGAACGGCGAAGGGACAGCGGAACCTGGGGCTTGGTCGGAGGCGGTGTGAAGAAACGGGAGACGGAACTGCAGGCTATTGCCCGGGAAATATATGAAGAGCTGGGACTGCGGATCCCCAAGGAACGGTTTCAAAAACTGGCGGTGTATGGAGAACCGGGGCGGATTGCAGCCTTTCGGGACGGGAGCGTCTGGAGAATGGTTATTGTGATGTTTGGCCTGGAGCTGCAGGAAAAACCGGAGCTGAAAATCAGCGCGGAATCCAGAGAACTGCGGTTCTTTACGAGGGAAGAACTGAAGGGGATTGAAATTGTGGTTACCCACAGCGATATTGTGGAGGATTTGTTTGTTAACCGCGGTTAATTCACAAAAAACGCGTTGAAAAATAAGTGGAAAAAACTGTGAAAATCCAAAACAATTAAAGACTTATTCACAATTTCCTGTTGCGAAAGTTAGGATTATCGTGTATAATAAACGATGGATTTGAGAGGGAAGTGTCCCTTGTTAGAACGCAGTTTCATATTTGATTGGAGGATTTACTTATGCCTATGCAAATGGGTTTCCGCTGGTACGGAAAGGGCAATGATAAGATCAGCCTGGCAGACATTAAGCAAATTCCCGGTGTCACCAGCATCGTTTGGGCGCTGCATCATAAGATGCCCGGTGAGGTTTGGGAGGAATCGGAGATCGCTGAAGTTAAGGCCCAGCTGGATGAATATGGCTTCTGTATTGATGTAGTGGAATCCGTAAATGTGCATGATGACATTAAAATCGGTCTGCCCACCCGGGACAAATATATCGCAAACTATTGCCAGACCATTCGCAATTTGAGCAAGTTTGGCGTTAAGGTAATTTGCTACAATTTTATGCCCATTTTTGACTGGACCCGGAGTAACCTGTTCCATGAAGTGGGCGATGGTTCCACGGCTCTGTTCTATGAGAAGAACATGATTCAGGATGACTACAATGCCATGGCGAAGTACATTCTCGATTTTACCGAGAAGTACAATATGTCCTTCCCGGGCTGGGAGCCGGAGCGCATGGCAAAGCTGGATCAGCTGTTTAAGGACTATGCTGATGTGGATCATGAGAAGCTGTGGGCCAACCTGAAATACTTCCTGGAGGCAATTATGCCAACTTGTGAGGAATGCGATGTGAAAATGGCCATTCACATGGACGATCCTCCATGGGATATTTTTGGCCTGCCCCGTCTGCTCATCAATGAGGAGAATATTGACCGGTTCCTGAAGATGGTGGACAATCCCTATAACTGCCTGACCCTCTGCTCCGGTTCTTTGAATGCTGACCCCAACAATAACGTGGCAGATATCGTCCGCAAGCATTGCAACCGGATTGCCTTTGCCCACATTCGCAATGTAAAGCACTTTGAAAATGGAGATTTCTCCGAAGCCAGCCACCGGGATTGTGATGGCGACACCGGAATTTTGGATATCCTGAAGGCATATCACGATTGCGGATACGAAGGCTATATTCGTCCCGACCATGGCCGGCATCTGTGGAATGAGGGCCCCGGTAATGTTCGCCCTGGCTATGGTTTATATGACCGGGCACTGGGAATTATGTATATGCTGGGTGTTTGGGATATGCTGGATAAGCTGGATTCTAAATAAAAAACAGGCAATACTATCTATCTGGAGGTAATTTTATGTTGAATTTGTCTTTGAATATTGATTATTCCGGCAAGGTGGTGGTTGTCACCGGCGCCGGCGGTTTGATTTGCGGCGATATGGCAAGAGCCTTTGCACAGTCTGGCGCGAAAGTGGCGGCTCTGGATCTGAATGAAGAGGCTGTGAAAAAGCTGGCTGAGGAGCTGAAGGCTGAGGGCTTTGTCTGCGAGGGCTACAAGGCCAACGTCCTTGACCCGGAAGCACTGGAGGCTGTCCATCAGCAGGTGCTGAAGGATCTGGGCCCCTGTGATATTCTGGTCAATGGCGCCGGCGGTAACAATCCCCGGGCTACTACGGACAATGAATACCAACACGAAGCTAAGGAAGGCGGCAAGTCCTTCTTTGATCTGGAAGCATCCGGTGTTGATTTTGTTTTCAAGCTTAACTTCCAGGGTACACTGCTTCCCACCCAGGCCTTTGCCAAGGATATGGTTGCCAAGAAGGGCGGCTGCATTCTGAATATCTCTTCCATGAATGCCTACACTCCCTTGACCAAGATTCCTGCCTATTCCGCTGCCAAGGCCGGTATTTCCAACTTTACCCAGTGGCTGGCGACACACTTTGCCGGCACAGGCATCCGCTGCAATGCCATTGCCCCCGGCTTTCTGGTTTCTGCCCAGAATAAGGCCCTGCTGTTTAACGATGACGGCACGCCCACTGCCCGTTCTGCTAAGATTCTAAACGGTACTCCCACCGGCCGTTTTGTGGATTCCGATGAACTGCTGGGCGCCACCTTGTTCCTGTGTGATGACAGAGCTGCTTCCGCCATTACTGGCGTGGTTCTGCCCGTAGATGCCGGCTTTGCCGCATACTCCGGCGTGTAATGCGTATAAAAAGACCTGCTGACCAAAGTCAGCAGGTCTTTTATTAGTTCAGAGATAAGTGGCTGCTTTTCAATGCTTTTTGGATTGCCAGGGCAAGAACCGGAGCAAAGATTACAGCTACCACAGCATTAAATGCTGTTGCCGGGAGCTTGCTGATAACAGTAAGCATGGCGGCATCGGGGGTAAGTCCGTTGAGAAACAATCCGCTGTAGAAATAGCTTTTCGCCAGATAAAGTGCAGCATAGGTAAGCGCACCGGCGATGGAGGCCAAAACAGAGCGGAGATATCCAACCTTGTGATGGTAGATCAGCAGTCCGGCCACCAGGCCGTATGCGCCCTTGGTTAGAAAGGTTATCCAGCACTCGTTGATGTATAGGGGATTGGTCATATCGTAAATAGCAGAACCTAATCCGGCGGCCAGACCGCCCGACCAGGGGCCTAATAAAATGCCGGAAAGAGCGCACATAATATTTCCAAGGTGAAAAGCGGTGGTTCCGCCAATCTCCAGAGGAACGGGGATGCGGATGCCTGATCCCACGACGGTTAATGCCGCAAACAGGGCGATCAGCACAATCCGCTTGGTAGAAAAAATTGTCTGAGATTTCATAAATATCCCTCCTTTGATAGGGAAAGTATACCACAAACTGGCAATAAAAAAAGACCCAAAACAAAACTAAAAAACAAGGCCAGTATATTTAGAGGCATCATTAAATTTACAGTATTTGCAAAATACCTTTTATTTGGTGTATGTTTGTGTTATAATAAGCGCAATGATGACACTACTTAAGAAAGGGCTGATTTTACTTGGATAAGTTTGAACTTGAATCCCCATATACCCCTACCGGCGACCAGCCCGATGCCATAAAAAAACTGACCTTTGGCGTTGAAAACGGTTTTCGAGAGCAGGTTTTACTGGGCGTTACCGGCTCCGGAAAGACCTTTACAATGGCGAATATTATTGCGAATTTGAATCGGCCCACACTGGTTTTAGCCCACAATAAGACTTTAGCCGCCCAGCTTTGCAGCGAATTTAGAGAGTTTTTTCCTAACAATGCGGTTGAGTATTTCATTAGCTACTACGACTATTACCAGCCGGAAGCCTATATCGCCCATACGGATACCTATATCGAAAAGGATGCCTCTGTAAACGAGGAAATTGACCGCTTGCGGCACTCTGCCACCTCTGCGCTGTTTGAGCGGCGGGATGTGATTGTGGTATCCTCTGTCAGCTGTTTATACGGTCTGGGT
>JAZOUU010000123.1:0-3052 GCA_045658365.1 Faecousia sp.
AGCCTGCACTTTGCCGGCATCTGTACGGAAGGAGACCTTAAGATCATTTACCGATAATTTGATTTCTTTATTCATGCTTAATCCTCCGTTCCTCTGAGGGATGGATTAAACGCATCGCGCAATCCGTTGCCGAACAAATTGAAGCTGAGCATCAAAAGAACTAAGAACACGCAGGGGAACAGCGCCACATATCCGGCATTTGCCATAATGGACTGCTGTCCTGCTGCGATCAGCGTACCGACACTGGTGGTATTTCCTGCTTCCAAATTGATGATACCCAGATAGGTAAAGCTTGTCTCCGTGTAGATCATGGAAGGAATCACCAGGGCGAAGCTTGTAACGATCGTACCGAGACCGTTGGGGAAGATATGCTTAAACATAATTCTGGCATCCCGGGCGCCCAGGGTTCTTGCCGCCAGAACGTATTCCTGATTCTTGAAACGGTAGAACTGCATACGGGTTCTTCCTGCCATGCCGATCCATCCCGTCGCAAAGAATGCTATGAATAGAACAAGCACCTGACTTGCCGTACCCATATGGTACTTCAAAAGGGTAATAACGATTATTGTGGGAACGGAGCCCAGGATCTCGGCAAATCTTTCCATAAACAGGTCAATCTTACCGCCGGAGTAACCGGAAATGGAACCCCAGATAACGCCCACAATAAAGTTTACTACCGCGACAATTGTAGCAAACATGAAGGAGAATCTTGCGCCATAGGCAAGGCAGGCAAAGATATCCTTACCGGTTTGCGTAGTACCGAACAGGAAGAGAGGCTCCGTAATGCCGTCCTTCTTTACTTGCGTATGCTCGTAAATGTAGTACTCATAATACTCGGCTCTTACTTCAATACCGCCGTCTACCCTTCGGCCGTAGGCGTAGAAGTACTGCTTGCCGTCCTCCAGGATACCGTCCTCCCCTTCAATTCTGCTGGAGTTATACTCCGGAATTAAGCCATTGTCTTCACCAGCCTCATATTTCCAATAATTAGGAATAATGTTGCCGTTATTGTCCAACTTGGGGCGGAGAATGGTTGCCTTGGGGTTTTCTACCTTATAGTAGATATTCGCGTCGTATTTGTTCTTCTCAAGGGTAGGTCTGTCGGCATACTTGACAACAGGATACAGCACCTGTCTGCCGGTCTCGTCCTGATATCTCTGAATATCCTTAAACTCTTCCGCAGAGATAATCTTATACTTACCGAAGCCGACGCCGTAATAGGTATCATAGCGGTAGGAATAACCGGAACCGTCTTCACTTACGGTATACTCGCCGTTTTTGATGACTTCTCTGCCGGTTTCAGCCGCAAGCGCTTTATCCTTAAGAAAACCGACATAGTTGGTTTCCTTCTGTCTGCATCCGTCCCAAAAATCAATGCCACTGTCGGCAAACAAGCTTGATTTGGGAGTTACGTATGCGTACACCATATCGTAATATGCGGGTTGGAAGGGAGTGAAGAAAGGCGCGAGAATTGCGAAAAGCACCAAAATTGCAATCACAACACCGCCAACTACAGCGCCCTTATTCTTGCTGAAGCGCTGGAAAGCGCCCTGAAAATAGCTTACGGGTTTGGTTTCAAATTTGCTGTCATGATACAGATCATTTCTCGTTGCAAATCGAAACTTCTCTATGGGAATGTTATTTATATTATTGTTCATAATCATTTTGCTCCCATTCTAATTCTCGGGTCAATGAAACCGTAACTGATATCGATCACGATAGCTGCCGTAAGGCTTACCAGGGTGTAGAAACCGGATAACAGCATAAAGAAGTCATAATCCTGGAAGGTGATCGAGTTGAGGTAAAGTCCGCCAACACCATTAATACCGAACATCTTCTCAATGATCAGCGAGCCGGAAAGCACAGAGACAAACTCACTGAGGATTGAGGGGAAGATGACGACCATGGAGTTACGCATAGCATGGCGGTAGATCGCCTGCCTTTTTGTAAGGCCCTTGGTTCTGGCCAAAAGCATAAACTCACCTGTCAGCACTTCGGAAAGCTCGGCCCGGGTGTAACGGGCATATCCTGCAATGGAGCCCAGGCACAGCGCAAAGACTGCAGGAAGCATGGAACGGAATACTTCCCATGTGAAGTAATCGTTACTGGTTGACATGGTCAATGGGAACCAGCCCAGCTTAAAGCAGAATACGTACTGGATCATCAACGCCAATACGATAGAGGGAACCGATATCAACAGGATAATGACAATATTGATCAGCTGATCCTGCCATTTATTCTTTTTGAGCGCAGCCAAAATACCCAAACCGAGGCCGATGGGCACGCCGATCAGGGTGGAATAAATATTAATCAAGATCGTGGGGGGCAGATGGCTGACAAATACTTCCCAAATATTCATGTTGAGATATTCGCCGTAGGTGGTCACAATACCAAAGTCACCCTGGGTCACAATTCTCTTGATATAGGTTCCGTACTGGCGCAAAATCGGCACTCGGTCATATTCCCAGACGCCGTTCTCTCCCTCTCTAATGTTGGTGATCCAGCCTCTTCCCTCAAGAGTTTTCATAATGATTTCGGGATCCTGTCCGGGAAGCGCATTGGTGGGGATGGGCAGAAGCTTGATAAGCACAAAGCACATCGTGAAAATGATGAAAAATGTGAACAACATCAAGCCCAAACGCTTCGTTACATATTTAAACATATACATAGGTTTTTCTCCTCTGTCTTGTTATTTTCCAATTCATAGTGTTTGAGCAAAAAAGCGGTAATTTTCAGAACTCTGCGCGCAGATCCGCTGCGCACCGCTAAAACCGGTGTTTCAAACCGTCGAATTTATCAATAAAAAGCTTTCCTTTTCAGCTATTATAAAACCGGTAGCCAGGGATTATTCACGTTGAAAACAGTCTATTATTTGCTTTTGTAATTTCTAGGTTTACTTGCTGGGTTTTTAAGAATTTCGCTTAAATGCCAAACTAGCGGTGAGCACAGTGGCTCACCGCCGTTTGGTTTATTTTAGTCTAGGTAATTCAGGTATTAAGGATTACTCGGACTTCTTATACTCAGCGGACAGGTCGTTGTTGTTCTGTGCAAC
>JAZOUU010000124.1:0-2110 GCA_045658365.1 Faecousia sp.
CTTCACGCGGCGTTGCTGGGTCAGGGTTTCCCCCATTGCCCAATATTCCCCACTGCTGCCTCCCGTAGGAGTCTGGGCCGTATCTCAGTCCCAATGTGGCCGTTCATCCTCTCAGACCGGCTACTGATCGTCGACTTGGTGGGCCGTTACCCCACCAACTATCTAATCAGACGCGAGGCCATCTCTCAGCAATAAATCTTTGGTATCCCAAGGATGCCCAAGGAATACATTATGCGGTATTAGCAGTCGTTTCCAACTGTTGTCCCCCACTGAGAGGCAGGTTCCTCACGCGTTACTCACCCGTTCGCCACTAAGTCAGTCCCGAAGGGCTGACCCCGTTCGACTTGCATGTGTTAGGCACGCCGCCAGCGTTCGTCCTGAGCCAGGATCAAACTCTCAAAAAATTGTATCTAAACTGCTTTCGCAGTCCAAATCAGTTTTTTGAATAATTTGCTTCTAGCAATATTACTCAAGAATTTCGTTGGCTGTTAATTCGATTCTTAACATCGATTTGAACAATCCATATAATTGTCCAAGGTGTTTAGTTTGTCTCACATTATTCAATTTACAAGGTACAGGTGCTCGCCGCAGCGAACTTTTATATTCTAACAGATGAACTTCATTTTGTCAAGAGGTTTTTTCTCTTTTTTTGAAGTTTTTCTGTGAGCTGACCTCCGGGCTCAAGGCCGTTCATCGGACAGCTTGGATATTCTATCACTTAGGGTCCTTTTTGTCAAGGGTTTTTTCTGTTTTTTTAACGCTTTTTTCCGCACAAAAACAGCATCTCAACGGTCGGAGATATTGGTACAAATGCCACCCAAAGCCTCCGCCGCATCCGGGTTTGTTTCATCCACTCTGGCCAGGTCCCCAAGGCTTACCATTCCGCAAATCCTCCCGTTTTCAACCACCGGAAGCCGACGTACCTGCTGCTTTCCCATCAGGCTCGCGGCCGCTCCTGTATCCATATCAGGCGTTGCGGAAATGACCTTTCCGGTCATCACATCCCGCACCTTCATCTGCTCCGGTTTCCCGCCAGCGGCAAGGCATCTGGTCACCAGGTCCCGATCCGTCACCACGCCGCACAGCGCGCCATCGTAGCCGCAGACCGGCAGTGCGCCTATATTATAATGCTGCAAAGTCCGGGCAGCCACGGAAACCGATTCCTCCGGATGGATCTTCACCACGCGGTTGGTCATCACATCACGAATCTTCATTTACATCCCTCCAGGACTGAGTATGCACAAAAATATTTGCCAATATACAATTTTTCCTATATAATTATCGTAAGATTCCCCCTTTAAAGCGGTACTATATGGGTAAGGAGGTGTTCCGACATGGAAGATAAACGGATCTTTCAGCTTCTTTGGCTCCGGGCGGAAAATGCCATTGAAGTCATGACCAAGCAGTATGGCTCGCGACTGTACCGCACAGCTATGAACATCCTCGGCCGCCACGAGGATGCGGAAGAAACCGTCAACGATACATATCTGGCCATATGGGACGCCATTCCGCCGGAAAAGCCGGATCCACTTTCCGGTTACGTGTACAAAACCGGCCGCAATCTAGCTCTGAAACGGCTCCGGCACGATACGGCACAGAAGCGATGCGACAACTACGATCTCTCCCTGGACGAGCTGGAAGGATGTATCGCCGGCGCCGGCCTGGACGACGAGATCGACGCAAGACTGCTGGGCAAAGCCATCGATCGGTTTTTGGATACCATCTCCAAAGAGAGCCGGATCCTGTTTCTCCGGCGGTATTGGTTTGGCGACAGCGTCAAAGACATCGCCCAAAGCCGGGGCATGACCCAGAACGCCGTATCCGTCAGCCTCAGCCGCACCCGGGATAAATTGCGGAGCTACCTTATAAAGGAGGGATTTATTCTATGAATGAACGCATCCACGAAGCGCTGAACGAGATCAGTGACAAGCACATTGCGGAAGCCGCAACGAAGAAGAAGAGAAAAAGAACCATCGTCCTGCGCATTGCCGCCGCGGCGGCAGCTCTGGCTGTGGTCATCGGTATATTCCAGCTGCCCCGGCCCATTATGGCCCAGGCGGGGGGCCTTGCTGACGATTGTCGGATCCCGGAGCGACCGGATCGTGACGAC
>JAZOUU010000125.1:0-6629 GCA_045658365.1 Faecousia sp.
TCCAGGGAAGAAGTAAGCATATTCATTGCGCTTCCTCCTTAGGCTTCCACGATAGAGTAGGTAGCTACGTTTTCTTCCTTGGCCTTCCGCTCCTCCAGGAACTTCTCTGCCAGATTGGGGAATGCGATATAGCTCAGCACATCCTCGTCGGTCTTGGCCAGATCGCCCAGCTTCTTCCGGGTGTCTTCCACGACGGGCTTCAGCGTGTCGGCATAGCGGCCCTCCAGGGGCTTCTCGTCGCCCAGGATCATCTTCTGGATGTCAGCGTTGATGGGCGCGGGAGTACGGCCGTATTCACCGCGGCAGTAAGCCTTGATTTCCTTGGAAACGGTCTTGTAGCGCTCGCCGTCCAGCACGTTGCGCACAGCCTGCACACCAACCATCTGGCTGGTGGGGGTAACCAGGGGAGGATAGCCCATGTCGGCCCGAACCTTGGGGGTTTCGGCCAGAGCTTCGTCAAATTTATCCAGAGCGTTCATCTGCTTGAGCTGGCTCAGCAGGTTAGAAAGCATGCCGCCGGGCACCTGATAGGTCAGGCACTGGGTATCGGTAGCCATGGCTTTGGGCATCAGAGTGCCGTCTTTCACGAACTCGTCGCGGACGCCCTTGAAGTAGTCTGCCATGGCGTTGAGGCAATCGTCGTTCAGGTCCACCTGGTAGCCCAGCTGACGCAGAGCGTAAGCCAGAGTCTCGGTGGCGGGCTGGGAAGTACCGCCGGAGAAGGGAGAAATGGCGGTGTCGATGATATCTACGCCGGCTTCCACGGCCTTCAGGTAGGTCATGAAGGCAAGGCCGGTGGTGGAGTGGGTGTGCAGGTCGATGGGCAGGTCCACAGCGTCCTTGATGGCGGAAACCAGATCATAAGCTTCCTGGGGGCCCATAATACCGGCCATATCCTTAATGCAGATGGTGGAGGCGCCCATTTCCTTCAGTTCCTTGACCATTTCCACATACTTCTTGTGAGTATGGACGGGGCTGGTGGTGTAGGAGATGGTGCCGGAGGCGATGGCGCCGGCTTTCGCGGTGGCTTCCATAGCGACCTTCATATTGTTCACGTCGTTGAGGGCATCGAAAATACGGATGACATCCATGCCGTTTTCCACAGCCTTCTGCACGAACAGCTTAACGAAATCATCGGGATAGTGGGAGTAACCCAGAACGTTCTGACCACGCAGCAGCATCTGCAGCTTGGTGTTGGGCATTTTGGCCCGGATCTTCCGCAGGCGCTCCCAGGGATCTTCATTTAAGTACCGCAGACAGACGTCGAAGGTGGCGCCGCCCCAGCATTCGGCAGCGTAGAAACCGGCCTTGTCGATGGTTGGAAGCATCTGCTCGAACTTTTCGAAGGGCAGACGGGTGGCGATGAGGGACTGGTTTGCGTCACGCAGCACAGTCTCCACAAACTGAACTTTTTGTGCCATGTTGTATAAAACCTCCATTTGGATATAGTTTGGATGGATGGCGCAAGAACCTTTGCGCTGCCGCCCTCCGACGGGGAGACACCGCAAAGGCCCCCGGGCCATCCGTGTTCTTTTCCGGGATCGGAAGATGCCGGTGAAAAAACGGAAATGCGGGGAAAAGCAAAGGCAGTTATTCACAAAATCCGGCCCACCGAATATCGGAAATGCCCACTTTCCACCAAATACATTCTAGCATAGAATGGTATAAAAGTAAATATTGTTTTTGGAAAAACATCACAGCTTTTCATCATTTTTCGGCACGCTTTGCATGTTTCAACGATTTATGTGCAGATCTGCATGCTCCGGTAAAACCGATGGAGCTTGCCCTGGGAAAAGCAAGGGATAATTTACAAAAAGTTGAAACATTTCTGTTGATTTTAAGTTGAAAATAGTGTATGATACAATCGCAAAATATGGAACACCTAAAGGCATGCCAAACAGGTGTTACCTTGAATTTAAATGAAAGAGGTATTCATTATGGCACTTGATTTGACAAAGTATGGCATTACCGGTACTACCGAGATTGTCCACAACCCCTCCTACGAGGCGCTGTTCGAAGCAGAGATGGATCCCACTCTGGAAGGCTACGACAAGGGTCAGCTGACCGAGCTGGGCGCTGTCAACGTTATGACCGGTATCTACACCGGCCGTTCTCCTAAGGATAAGTTCATCGTCATGGATGATGCTTCCAAGGACACCGTGTGGTGGACCTCCCCCGAATTTGCCAACGATAACAAGCCCGCTTCCCAGGAAGCCTGGAATGCTTGCAAGGAGCTGGCTCTGAAGCAGCTGTCCGGCCCCAAGAAGCTGTACGTCATGGACCTGTTCTGCGGCACCAACCCCGACTCCCGGATGGCTATCCGCTTCATCGTGGAAGTGGCATGGCAGGCACACTTCGTAAAGAATATGTTCATCACCCCCTCCGAGGAGGAGCTGAAGAACTTTGAGCCCAACTTCGTCATCTACAACGCCTCCAAGGCCAAGGTAGAGAACTACAAGGAGCTGGGTCTGAACTCCGAAACTGCTGTTCTGTTCAACATCACCTCCCGTGAGCAGGTCATTCTGAACACCTGGTACGGCGGCGAAATGAAGAAGGGCATGTTCTCCATGATGAACTACTTCCTGCCCCTGAGCGGCATGGCTTCCATGCACTGCTCCGCCAACACCGATATGAACGGCGAAAACACTGCTCTGTTCTTCGGCCTGTCCGGCACCGGCAAGACCACTCTGTCCACCGACCCCAAGAGACTGCTCATCGGCGATGACGAGCACGGCTGGGACGACAACGGCGTATTTAACTTCGAGGGCGGCTGCTATGCTAAGGTCATCAACCTGGATCCCGAGTCCGAGCCCGACATCTACAAGGCCATCAAGCGCAACGCGCTGCTGGAGAACGTGACTGTGGATGAAAACGGTAAGTGCGACTTCGCTGACGGCTCCGTCACCGAGAACACCCGCGTTTCCTACCCCATCAACCACATCGAGAAGATCGTTCGCCCCGTTTCCGCAGGTCCCGATGCTAAGAATGTCATCTTCCTGTCTGCTGATGCTTTCGGTGTTCTGCCTCCCGTGTCCATTCTGACCCCCGAGCAGACCCAGTACTACTTCCTCAGCGGCTTTACTTCCAAGCTGGCCGGTACCGAGCGTGGCATCACCGAGCCCACTCCCACCTTCTCCGCTTGTTTCGGCGCTGCTTTCCTGGAGCTGCACCCCACCAAGTACGGCGAAGAGCTGGTTAAGAAGATGGAAAAGTCCGGCGCCAAGGCTTACTTAGTCAACACCGGCTGGAACGGCACCGGCAAGCGGATCTCCATCAAGGACACCCGCGGCATCATCGATGCCATTCTGGATGGCTCCATCCTGAAGGCCGAGACCAAGAAGATTCCCTACTTTGATTTCGAAGTGCCCACCGCACTGCCCGGCGTAGACACCAACATTCTGGATCCCAGAAACACCTATGCTGACGCTTCCGAGTGGGAGACCAAGGCAAAGGATCTGGCAGCTCGCTTCCAGAAGAACTTTGTCAAGTACACCGGCAACGACGAGGGCAAGGCTCTGGTCGCCGCAGGCCCCCAGCTGTAATTAACTGGTCGTTTCCTAATACATGAACAAAAACTCCGGCAGATCACTCTGCCGGAGTTTTTGTATCGGAAGGTAAAAGATCGTTTACCGCACTACTATGCCCTCCCCTTTGGGGAGGGGGGACCGCTTGCGGTGGGAGAGGTTTTAACCTCTTCCGTCACGCCTATCGGCGTGCCACCTTCCCCAAAGGGGAAGGCTTTCTTCGCCATAAATGCTTAATATGGGGTAACCCTAATGGTGGCGCGCCGCGAGAGGGGTACACAGGGGGGAGCGCATTTGGCGCGCGGGAGCGCGACTCCAGCGTCCCCCTTGTGACGACTTCTTTGGTTACTTTCTTGTTCGGACACAAGAAAGTAACACGTCATTGTGCCCGAAACTACAATTTTCACTTCTTTAATTGCAAAAAAGCAGCAACCCCCGGCAACTGCCGGGGGTTGACTCTTTTTACTTCACACCGGTGGTGCTTCTTAAGGTAACATCATGAGCGCCGCCCTCTACGATGGAGGTGGCGGAAACCAGAGTCAGCTTGGCATCCCGCTGCAGGTCGGGGATGGTGATGACACCGCAGTTGCACATGGTGGACTTGACCTTATACAGGGAAGCTTCCACATTGTCATGAAGGCTGCCGGCGTAGGTGACGAAGGAATCCCCGCCCACTTCAAAGCTCAGCTTGGTGCTCCCGCCCAGATCGTAGCGCTGCCAGTTCCGGGCCCGGTTGGAGCCTTCGCCCCAGTATTCCTTCATGTATGCGCCGTTTACCATGACCTTGTTGGTGGGAGACTCGTCGAATCGGGCAAAATAGCGGCCCAGCATCAAGAAGTCCGCGCCCATGGCCAGGGCCAGGGTCATGTGATAATCGTGAACGATACCGCCGTCGGAGCAGATGGGCACGTAAATGCCGGTCTCCTTAAAATACTCATCCCGGGCAGCCGCCACTTCGATCAGCGCGGTGGCCTGTCCACGGCCGATGCCCTTGGTTTCCCGGGTGATGCAGATGGAGCCGCCGCCGATACCCACCTTCACGAAATCTGCGCCGGATTCAGCCAGGAAACGGAAGCCGTCCCGGTCAACTACGTTACCTGCGCCGATCTTCACGCTGTCGCCGTAGTGTTCGCGAACCCAGGCGATGGTGTTCTTCTGCCAGCAGGTGTAGCCCTCGGAGGAGTCGATGACCAGCACGTCCACCCCGGCTTCCAGCAGAGCGGGGATTCTCTGGGCATAGTCCCGGGTGTTGATGCCTGCGCCTACCAGATAGCGCTTTTTGTCATCCAACAGTTCCTGGGGATTGGCCTTGTGGGAGGCGTAGTCCTTCCGGAAGACGAAGTACATCATATTGCCGTCCTTGTCCACAATGGGCAGGGAGTTGAGCTTGTGCTCCCAGATGATGTCGTTGGCTTCCTTCAGGGTGGTCTCTGCCGGAGCGGTGATCATCTTCTCGATGGGGGTCATAAAGGTGGAAACCTTCTCGGAGGGATCCATCCGGGAGACCCGGTAATCCCGGCCGGTGACGATGCCCAGAAGCTTGCCGGTGGCGGTGCCGTCGTGGGTGATGGCTACGGTGGAGAAGCCGTTTTTCTCCTTCAGCGCCAGCACGTCAGCCAGGGTGTTGTCGGGAGTCAGGTTGGAGGCGGAGGTAACGAAGCCTGCCTTATGGCCCTTGACCTTAGCCACCATAGCGGCCTGGGACTCGATGGACTGAGAGCCGAAAATGAAGCTGATACCGCCCTCCTTTGCCAGCGCGATGGCCAGCGTATCGTTGGAAACGGACTGCATGACCGCGGAGGTCAGGGGGATGTTCATGGAAATTGCCGGCTCTTCCACGCCCTTGCGGTACTTCACCAGGGGGGTGCGCAAAGAAACGCGGTCGGGAACACATTCCTCGGAGGTGTAACCGGGAATGAGCAGGTATTCACTAAAGGTGCGGCTGGGTTCGGACATGTAATGCGCCATATATGTTCCTCCTACTTAAGATGTATCTGTACAAAAAACGTGTGCTTTGTTACCCTACAATATATCATAGCTTTCCCCCGGGGTCAAGTGCGCAGAACGGATAAAAACCGCCCGTTTCAAAGGGCTTTCCCCAGTGGATTGCACAACTTGAGGAAAACTTCCGGCAAACGATTGCAATTTTAACCTCTGTGTGATATATTTTTAAGGTTAAGAGAGAAATTTTCATTTCTGAAAAAGGAGCTGATTGAGGATGGCAACCCAGGAAAACATCCGAAATATTGCCATTATTGCCCACGTTGACCACGGCAAGACCACCCTTGTGGACGAAATGCTGAAACAGGGCGGTATCTACCGGGAAAACCAGGCCACCACCGAGCGGGTGATGGACTCCGGAGATCTGGAACGGGAACGGGGCATTACTATTCTTGCGAAAAACACCTCCATTTATTATAAGGATACCAAAATCAATATCGTGGACACCCCGGGTCACGCCGACTTTGGCGGCGAGGTGGAGCGGATTTTGAAGATGGTCAACGGCGTCATTCTGCTGGTGGATGCGGCGGAGGGCCCCATGCCCCAGACCCGGTTCGTGCTGCAAAAGGCGCTGGAGCTGGGACACAAGGTCATCGTGGCCGTTAACAAGGTGGACAAGCCCGATGCCCGGGTCCATGAGGTCATGGACGAGGTTTTGGAGCTGCTGCTGGATCTGAATGCCACCGACGAGCAGTTTAATTCTCCCACGGTCTTCTGCTCCGGACGCCAGGGCACAGCATCCTACGGGCCGGATGAATTGGGCGAAAATCTGATCCCCCTGTTTGAGACCATTGTGAATTATATTCCTGCCCCCCAGGGCGATGTAAATGCGCCGTTGCAGCTGCTGGTTTCTTCCATCGACTACAATGAATATGTAGGCAGAATCGCAGTGGGCCGGGTAGAGCGGGGCACAATAAAGGTCAATCAGGAAGTGACGATTTGCGATTTCCACAACCCTGAAATCAAGCAAAAGGGCAAGGTTGTTGCCCTCTATGCCTTTGACGGCCTGGGCAAGACCTCCATTCAGGAGGCTTCCGCCGGCGAAATCGTGGCCCTTTCCGGCATGGCGGACATCACCATCGGCAGAACGCTCTGCGCCAGCGA
>JAZOUU010000126.1:0-4309 GCA_045658365.1 Faecousia sp.
ATCATAGCATAAAAATTCCCCGGGGTAAAGTTGAGAAAGAAGAAAATCCGTGGTAGAATGATGAAAAGGATGTGAGAAAATGGATTATGTAAACTGCCAGCTGTGCCCCCGCCGTTGCGGCGTGGACAGAACCGCCGGGAAAACGGGATATTGCGGCTGTCCGTCGGTGGCGCTGGTGGCCAAAACCATGCTGCATATGTGGGAAGAGCCGGCGCTGGCGGGCGGCGGCGGCAGCGGCGCAATCTTCTTTGGCGGCTGCACATTAGGCTGTAAATTCTGCCAGAACCGGGCGATTTCCTCTGCTCCGGTGGGGAAAATCATGGACTCCGCCCAGCTGCGGCAGGAAATGGAGAGTCTCATCGCCCGGGGGGCGGAGAATATCGACCTTGTGACCCCCACCCAATATTTGCCCACTATTTTGCCGGCGCTGCAGCCGAAACTTTCTGTGCCGGTGGTGTATAACTGCGGCGGCTACGAACGGGTGGAAACCCTGCAGCGGCTGGAGGGTCTGGTGGATATCTATTTGCCGGATTTAAAATATGCCGATGGCGAGTTGGCGAAACATTTGTCCGGCTGTCCGGATTATTTCCCCGTTGCCCAAAAGGCTATTTGGGAAATGGTGCGCCAGACCGGGAAACCTCAGTGGCGGGGAGAAAAACTGGTCCGGGGCACGGTGGTGCGGCATCTGATTCTGCCGGGCTGCGTGGAAAACTCCCTGAAAGTTCTGGACTGGCTGGGGGAGACCTTTGCCCCCGGAGAGATTCTGGTGAGTCTGATGCGGCAGTACACTCCTATGGGTGGATTAAATGCGCCCTTTGACCGGCGAATCACGGATGAAGAATACGATGCGGTGCTGAGCTGGATGTATTTGAACGACTTGGAGGGCTTCCTCCAGGACCCGGAGGCGGCAGACAGCGCCTATATCCCGGATTTTTGATATGGAAAGCGGGCAGCCGGTGGGCTGCCCGCTTTTATGTATCTTAGACTTCTGCAGGTTCTTCTGCTGCTTCTTCAGGAACTTCCTCTGCTTCCTCCGCCTCTTCGGTTTCTTCCTCAGAAACTTCTTCTGCATCCTCTGAAGTGTCTTCGGGAATTTCTTCTTCCTCTTCTGCGGCAGGCTCTGCTTCCAGCAGCTCCATGCTCAGCGCTTCAGCCACTTCCGGCTCGGCAGATACCTGTACAGACACGGCGCACTCTGCGTTTGCCCGTTTTTTGGCAAAGTTGCGGAGAATGCAACCGACAACGATCAGAACCAGACCGCCTGCGGCCACGCCGGCAGGCACAAGATAGGTCATGCCTACGATCATATGAATGAGTTTCATGGCAAAGGCCATATCGCTCAGCAAGGAAATGACCAGCTCGGGAGCGACCCACACGATCACAGCGGGAACCATGCCGATCACACCGGTCACCAGCAAAGTGATGCCGATTTTGATCATGGCTGAGTAGTACCGCTTCCACTGGGTCAGGAATACCAGACCCATCAGCGCTACGCAAAGCCCAATGCAGGCCAGAAGCGTCTCCATAGAAATAGCACTGCGGAACAGGTTCAAAAGCTGGGGAAAGGGCAGTTCAGAAAGATCCAGCTCGCCGCTGATGAGACCTTGGATGGCGCTGATAAGGGTCAGTTCCTTTTCCGGGACATTCTGATTGGGCTTGGAGGTGGGGCTTTGGGCGCTGCTGTCTTTGTCAGCGGAAGTGTCGCCGCCTTCCGGAGTGGGGGTGGAACTGGTCATATCGATAATGGCCTCCAGGCCACCTTCTTCCAGCTCTTCCAGAATGCCGCTTTCCTCTACCGCGCTGGCCATGTCGGAAAGTATGGTATCGTCAATGGTTATCTGAAAGGTCTCTTCGATCAGAGCGGCATTTTCCTTTAGCTGCTCCTGGATTTCCTCCACGGTGATGGTGGTGGTGTTCTCACCGGTGATGAAATCGCTGATGAGGGAAGAACTTTTTTCGACGATAAAGTCACTGAAAGTGGACTCCTCCACAAAGCTCTGTACTTCCTCCAAAGAAAGGGGCAGCTCCTCGCCCATGGACTCTTTCACGACGTCATAAAAAAGCTCTACCAGGGCATTTGGGTCTTCCAACATGGAGATGTCAAAGTCGGCGCTGTCCAGATTGCGGATGGGCGCTCTATGTATCGTTTTCTTCATGGGCAAGCCGTGAAGACGCTGAGGCGCGGGCTTTCCGGTGAGATAGCCGGTGATCAGAGTGTTGATATTATCCTTGTCGGTGACGATCCGCACATCTGCGATGACCATGGTCAAGACGGTGGAAACAAACAGAGCGATACATAGGATAAATGCCAGCAGACCCAGGAGAATTTTTCCGAGAACGGCAGCTGCTTTCTTCATGATTCAGACTCCTTTTACGGTATTTTTTGGATATTTTCATTGTACTCAAGGAAGATGTCGGTGTCAATCCCCTTTGGGATTTTCAGGAAATACCACCTCTTTTTTGGGCAGATTATAAAATCTGTCGAAATCCCCCCAAGGGGGATGGTAAAAATAATGATAAATGTGGCAAAACAACAATTGACTTTCGGCCGTTCTGTTTGTAGAATATTATCGATACACTATGCGCCGATATGCACGGCGTATCGGACGATTATACTATTAGGAGGAAATTAGATTGAAGGATTGGGCTTTTACTACCACCGTCGAGGAGATGGAAGCTGCTACCAATTCTCTGCTGGAGACCGCGCACAAGGTCGGCGCGGATACCTGGCAGCAGAGAGTTAAGAACCAGACTCCTCACTGCGGCTTCGGCGAAGCAGGTTCTTCCTGCCGAATCTGCTCCATGGGTCCCTGCCGCATCACACCCAAAGCACCTCGGGGCATCTGCGGCTGCGATGTTCATGGCATCGTTGCTCGTAACTATCTGATCTTCACCGCTGGCGGTTCTGCAACGCACTCCGACCACGGCCGCGAGATCATGCACACCCTGCACCAGACCCGCGAAGGCGGCAACTATCAGGTCAAGGATCCTGAGAAGCTGATCCGCATCGCCAAGGAATGGGGCGTTGAAACCGAAGGCAAGGACATCTACGATCTGGCCCACGAGATGGCTGAGGTCGGTCTGCTGGACTACGGCAAGCCCTTCGGCACCCAGAAGTTCATCAAGCGCGCTCCCGAGCATACCCAGGAGCTGTGGGCTAAGGCTGAGATTGAGCCCCGTGCCATCGACCGGGAAGTTTCCCAGTCCATGCACATGACCCACATGGGCTGCTCCTCTCTGGCTGAGGCTCTGATCCGTCAGGCTCTGCGTGCAGGTCTGTCCGACGGTTGGGGCGGCTCCATGATGGGCACCGAGTTCTCCGACGTTATGTTCGGCACTCCCCGCCCCATCGACACCGAGGCTAACATCGGCGTCATGGAGAAGGACAACGTCAACATCGTCGTCCACGGCCACGATCCCTCTCTGTCTGAGATGGTCGTCCACTTTGCCAACGATCCCGAGATGATCGCTTACGCAAAGTCCATGGGTGCTAAGGGCATCACCGTTTCCGGTGTCTGCTGCACCTCCAACGAAGTCACCATGCGTCACGGTATTCCCATGGCCGGTAACTACCTGAACCAGGAGAACGTGGTTCTGACCGGCGCTTGCGAAGCTATCGTCGTTGACGTGCAGTGCATCTTCCCCGCACTGGGCCCCCTGTCCAAGTGCTTCCACACCAAGTTCATCACCACCTCTCCCATTGCCCGGATCCCCGACTCTGAGTTCATTCAGTTCCATGCTGAGACTGCAGACGTCAGCGCAAAGGCAATCGTGAAGATGGCTATCGAGAACTTCCCCAACCGTAACAAGGACCTGGTCAATATCCCCAACCAGAAGCAGAAGGCAAGAGTCGGCTACTCCGTCGAAGCCATCAAGAAGGTTCTGGATACTGTTGCCAACTCCCAGCTGGACGAGTTCGGCACCACCAAGCCCCTGATCGAGTGTGTCCACTCCGGTGTCCTCCGCGGCGCTGTGGCAATGGTCGGCTGTAACAACCCCAAGGTTCGTCCCGACACCGCTCACATCGGCCTGATGAAGAAGATGCTGGAAAACGACATCATCGTTATCCCCACCGGCTGCTCCGCTCAGGCTGCTGCCAAGGCAGGTCTGATGGATCCCGTCCAGGCCCGCGAGTACTGCGGCGCAGGTCTGAAGCGCGTCTGTGAGCTGGGCAACATTCCTCCCGTTCTGCACATGGGCTCCTGCGTTGATATCTCCCGTATGATGATCCTGGCATCCGACATCGCCAAGGACTGGGGCATCAACATCTCCCAGGTTCCCGTTGTCGGCTGCGCTCCCGAATGGATGT
>JAZOUU010000127.1:0-43429 GCA_045658365.1 Faecousia sp.
CTTACGGCGAAGTGGCCCGCCTGGGCGGCAACACCCGCTACGAGACCTCCGTGCTGGTGGCAAAGACCTTCTTCGACAAGCCCACAGCCGTAGCCATCGCCTACGCTCAGAACTTCCCCGACGGCCTGTCCGGCGGCGCCCTGGCCGCAGCCATGGATGCACCCCTGATCCTCACCGCCAACGGTAAGGAAAAGGCTGCTGCCGACTACGCCAAGTCCCTGGGCATCCAGGACGGCTACATCCTGGGCGGCAACACCCTGATCTCCGATAAGGCCGCCAAGAGCATCTTCGGCGTGTCCACCATCACCGTGAAATAATCCCCAAAAAATGCAAAGCGGAGCGCCCACCCTGAAGTGACCCCAAAAAGTTAGACAAATATTTCTAACTTAAATTGTTTAAGCTGCCAAAAGGGCTTGCTGTCTGTGTAATGCAGGCGGTAAGCCCTTTAGTTTTGCCTTGATTCGTCTGTTGTTGTAATAGTCCAGATATTCAACAAGTTCTTGCTTGAAATGATCCATCGATTCAAACTCTTGTAGATATAGTAATTCACTTTTCAGCAGACCGAAAAAATTCTCCATTACCGCATTGTCCAGGCAGTTACCTTTATTACTCATACTCTGTTGTACGCCCTTTTCTTGCAGCATTCGCTGGTAGTGCTTGTGTTGGTATTGCCATCCCTGGTCCGAGTGCAGCAGAAGGTTCTTTGGATCAGATAGTTTGGCAAATGCTTTTTCAAGCATTGTTGTCACCATCGACAGAACCGGTCTTTCGGATATTGTATAGCTGACAATATCTCTACTGTGTAAATCTAATATCGGTGATAGATATAGTTTTTCTCCGAATAGATGAAACTCTGTTACGTCCGTTACCCACTTTTGATTAGGTCTGTCAGCATAGAAATTACGTCCAAGGAGGTTAGGGGCAACTTTCCCTACCTCTCCCTTGTAAGAACGGTATTTCTTCATTCTAACACGGCAAACGATGCCCATTTCCTTCATCAAACGTTGTACCGTTTTGTGATTAAGCAAGATATTTCGCTTGCGAAGTTCAGTTGTAATACGGCGATATCCGTATCTTCCTTTATTTTTGTGATATATTGCCGATATTTCTTCTTTTGTAGACTCATATTTATCTGGATTTTTACTTCGCTTAAGATGGTAGTAGAATGTGGCACGAGGGAGCTGAGCAATCTCCAGCAGCATTGCCAGAGGATATTCTAGCCTTAGTTCCTGGATCGCCGTCACTTTTTCTTGTTGCGTTGCTCCCTTTCCAAAACTAAGGCTTGCAATTTTTTTAGGTATGCAAGCTCCGCCTTTAGCCGCTGGTTCTCTGCCAGCAGATCCTCCTCCACGGCCTTTGGTAGATTGCGGGGACGTCCGGTGCTAGCACGCCCACGACGCTCAATATACAAGCCTTCCGGACCCTCTGTAAGATATATCCGTTCCCATGAAAGGATCCTGCTATTGGCTACACCGAATCTTTCCTCTGCTTCTCGATAACTAAGTTTTTCTCTTCGCAGGGTTTCAACAACCATCTGCTTAAACTCTCCGGTATATCGTTTGTTAGGTACCCCTTTAGCCATAAGAAAAAACACCCCATTTCTTAGTACAAGTATTATATCATACTTGTCTAACAAATGGGGTGCAGTTCAGCACCGGTGGCCTTTGTCTTAAAATTATTGAGTTATTGTTCCGGTATACCAAGAATACTATTGTAGAGCAAGCGAGCAAGGAATTTTGTTCGATCATAAGGATCAAAGCGTTTTTCGGCATAATGTCTGACAAAACCATGGGGACATTGGAGTACAGACTCTTTATATATCTCGCATTTTTCAGCCAAGGGTTTATTATCGCAGCGGCGATTCAAATTTGCTTCGAGCAAGAAAAGATTACCGATCTGTGCGCTTTCGATACCATCAGCATCAGGAAGAATGTGTTCTATGGTAACGTCAAGATTGACATCTCGCCCAGAAATATATTTTTCGAGCAAACTTAACACAAGCAAGCAACGTTCTTTGGCTTTGGGGTCTTGATATATTGGCCAATGATGGGACCAACCTACATTTTTAAAACTGTTAGTAAACAACTCTAGTGTAGGTAGCTTGCTTCTTAATACATTTAAGCAATCTTCTATAGTGCTAGTGGTGAAGGCCGTCTCAATCAGGTATGCATATTTATAGACCGAATCACTCAACATATTAGAATTTTCTTGGCCTATGATTTTATAACAGATAAAGAAATTATAAAGGAATTGAATAACTTTAGTGTATTGTTCTTCGGTTATTTCTTCAGTAGCTAGACGATGTTTCAGGCTCAAAAGAAGCGGACGGAACTGAGATACACGTTTGGTCTTGAAGAAATTTAAAACCTCGACATCGGGTCCGGTAGAATTTGTAGGTTCGATTAGTTGGTGATAGTAATCGGCCTTTAATTTTATATCATCTAATAATTCTGATATATTGCGCCCTTTGGTTGCATTTTGAATTGACTTATAGACACTTATTCCTTGCTTTTTATCATTGTTGTAATTGTATTTATGGATAGCATAGTGTCGTAGAAAATCTTGCAAATTTTTCCCTAGTGCTGCTTCGATTTCCTCCCAAATTCTTTTTGCATCATCCCTGCGTTCGATAGGCTGTAGGTATCGCATGATGTAGTTTTTAAGCAGTTCATGGTCTTCAAGGTCGAGACCTCTTGCGTTCAGAATTTCAAAAATAGTATATGAGTCCTCATCTGTAGAAGAAATGATATTGACATAGCCAATTCCTATAAGAGCATCTCTGATAGCTAAAAGTCGATCGTTATCAACCGCATGTATTTTCTCGCCAAAGAACTTAAAAGCCGAAATCACTTCTTTGTCCTTAGTTGGGGAGACTGTAGATATTGAAGCAAATGCGGACACGCTTAGGCTTGCTAATTCAGATTGATCTTTGTTAAGTACGTTGTTTATTAGTTTGGGGAGTGATAAATGATATTCGGGATATACAATTTCTCGAAATCTGTTCTTTATATCTTTGGCAACAAGGTATTTTTTTGTTCCACCAAAATCATCCATTAAATTCCGTTTCTTGAGTGTAAACATAATGGCAGCAAGGAACAAGGTGAGTGTTATGATACGCTGTTGGCCATCAATAACAGTGTACTTTGATAGGCCGTCTTCTTTTCCTTCGTCTTTTAAAACAATGCTGCCAATAAAGTGACTTTCTGCGACCTTATCAACAACTAACTCAATATCATCATAAAGATCGGTCCAGTTTTGTATGCTCCAGACATATCTTCTTTGGTTTCTAGGAATGCAGTATATTGCGTCATTTAATAATTTATCTACAGATTTTTCTTTAGCTTCAAAGCCCATACCTGTCCCTCTTTTCTGTATATTTCAAATGATCTCTGAAAGATGCCGCAGGATGTTATTTGATTTCTTGATCGAGATTGTTAAACTCTGATGTAGAGAAAAACTCGCCAAGAGTAATTCCAAGTCCATCACAAATCATTTTAATAGTAATGAGTTTGGGGTTCTGACTCTTGCCATAAAGTATATTTTTGATGCTGGAGGGAGGAAGTGCAGAAATAGTTGCGAGTTTATTAATGCTGATCTCGCGCTCTCCACATAATTGGAGGATTCTGTTTCTGACTGCTGCAATTGTATCCATAAAAGTTGCCTCCTAATTGGTTTTCTACCAATAGGATAAACAATTTAGTTGCACGATATAGGCTATGCATGCTACTATTAGGCTATACATAGCCGAAAGGAGAGACATTTATGGCTGCATGCACATTCTTTGGGCACAGAGACTGTCCGGATTCAATTAAGCAGAAATTACGTATGACACTTGTAGATCTAATTATCAACCACAGCGTGGATATGTTTTACGTAGGTAATCACGGGCGGTTTGATACTATCGTGCATGGTGTGTTAAAAGAATTGAAACGAGAATACCCGCTGATCAATTACGCCGTTGTGTTGGCCTACATGCCTGGCAAGAAGTCAGAATATGGTGACTACTCCGACACCATGCTCCCGGAAGGGATCGAGTCTGTCCACCCACGCTATGCCATTTCCTGGCGCAACAACTGGATGCTCGAACAATCAGACTATGCCATCACCTACATCACCCATTCTTGGGGCGGTGCTGCACAGTACGCGGGGAAGGCTAAAAAACAAGGAAAGCGTGTGGTAAATGTTTTTGATGACAATTAATACTTTAACCGGACAGCATAGTAGGCTGCCCGGTTAAAAAATTATAAGACTAATTCTGTTTGGAAATGATTGATAGAAACTGCTCTGAGTGGGTAATTTGACAAAATTCAATTTGTGTGTATAATAATATTCAGGCAAAGATTTTCGCGAATCACTGCCTACGACGTCGTTACAATTTAATCATAACCTATAAGAGATGCGCGAGGGACAAGCCCGATGACCGCACGGCAACCTCCCAGAGAGAAAGGTGCCAAAGCTTGCACGATAGGATGTGACTCGTCTCGCGACGGGTATTTTTGCGCCTATTTTTCGGGAGGAGTTACAGAAAAGGAGTCAAAAAGCATGAAAAATGGCGCTAGATATGTGGTAACGACACACTGGGGAACCTTTTCGCTGGACGAAGGTTCCTATCAAGATTACCTCGCAGGAAAGTTGTGGATCTGCTGGACACCCGGAAAGCCGGATCAGCAACAAACACCTGACAATCATATTCCAGTAAATGTGACAGAACGAGCAGTGTCGCTCCGAGATCAAGCCGATAAGATTGGTTTGGTTGCGACACTGCACAAGTTAGACAACAATGAAGCCATAGTTCCATATAGTACTCGTTTAGCCGATCTAAGCATCGACGAAATGAACCTAACGGTACGATCCAGCAACGGACTCAAACGGGCAAACATTCATACCTTCAACCAACTGCGAAATCGAATGCAGGCAGAAAATGGACTAATCAGTATCCGCAACATCGGCCAGAAAAGCCTCAAAGAAATAAAGCAGCTCTTCTATGAAGAGTGTTATCTGCGACTATTGCCATACGAAAAAGCCCAGTATTGGCAAGAGGTATTAGACAATTGCGATTAGCTGTGATAAAATACTAATTAATATATGCGCAAAGGGGGGACAATTATGGCAAAGTACACTATTGAGGAAATCAAGCAATATCAGGAAATGGGTATCCTTACAGAAGACGAAGCGGCAATGCTTATCGATGCCATTACAGATTGTGAAAGCAATAATTGTTCCCCGGAGGAAGCAACAGTTTCTCCTAATGACAGAATGGATATATGCATAAAAGATACAGCACATTGGTATGAGCGTTACATAAAAGAGTATAGAGAAATGTGTTGGAACAGCGAAGACTGTGAAGAAGATTGCGATTGTTGCGATGAATTCAGAGATGCTCTCATTGATGATATAGGCGTGAACGACAGAGTCTGGCCATATGACTATCCAACACAAGAGCTGTATGCCACAGCATGTGCCTTTGCAGATGAAGCGGACGAAATTGTATCCGATGAGGACGTGCAGTGGTGGTGTGGAGATCCGGGATATTTTAGAGGGATTAGTTCTCCAGCAGTTGATCCGCGCGACTTTACTACTCGGAAAGAATATTTAGATGCTGTATACCGTCAGCTTTTTGCAGAGGCAGTATCACGCCATCCAGAAATTCCATTTACCGAAGTGTGGTATCACGTGTTTGTAGATTGCTTAAATGAATCAGAGTCACTGTTTTGTGCAGAAAAGTCTATTTTGGAAATCCTGGATGATGACTGCTATAACGATAGTCATTTAGGCAAGGAAATAGTTGTTGGATTCCCAAGCGAGCAAGAACATGAAATTCGATATAGCACGTGGAATAAGAATTTTTCTGATAGACTACACTATAACCGTTGGGGATATAGGAAGAAATCAACCAGTAGCTATCAAAAGGAACAATACGATACTCACCAATTTAGAAGTGATCTCTTGTACCACTACCCCGAACTTTCTTTGCTTGTGATTCGTGCTGCAGTAAAAGAGTGTAGTAGCTATGATTTAGCTGAACCCTATGGAATAAGAAAAGTATCTTTGGTAAACGTGCATGAAAAAGAGACTTCGAAGACAGAAGAGAGCATATTTGAGTACTTGCCTGAGATTGTCATCAATTCACTATTTTTGCGCGACTTATACGATTTTGATGTAGAAGAATGTGTTCAAAACGGGTTAACTGGACTTGTAAAAGCAATGAAGAATGGTTTGTGGTACCAAAACTCCAGATTCTATGACCGCGAGGATTACCTCAAATGGGAAATTCGAGTGAATATGATACAATATTCGATGGAATTAACACATTATTTTGGATTTTGCATAAACCGAAAAACAGCAAAAGTCATTGAATCGATAATCTATGGCAAGAAAGAAGTAAAAAATATATCGATTTATGATTTGTGTGATGATTATCGTGTAACGAACCATGAGCGCTATATACTAGATAAAGTAGAATCGTTTTTCAAAGAAGAAACCAGCGGATCTTTTGGTGCTGTTCCTGAACAAGAAGTAAATACATCTGTTTATATCGCTTCCCAAGATGAATTAGCATCCGATCCTGCAGATTCGGCTTTCCGTGGTCTTCTTGCTAGAGAAATGAAGGAAATTTTGAATACTTTAACTGCAACGGAAAAGTATGTACTTCAGATGCGCTTTGGTATGTATGATGGTAACACGTATACTCTTGAAGAAATTGGGCAAATACTCGGAGTGACCCGTGAGCGTATTCGCCAGATTGAAAATAAGGCAATACGGAAACTCCGCCATCCTAGCAGAGCAAAGAAAATTAAAGATTTCTATTGTTAAATAATCTGAGATCCGGCGGTTGAAAACACAAAGGACTGAAAAACATAGCATCACCCCTGCCTGCTTTTTACAGGTAGGGGTGATGCTTTTATCCAGCGGTGATTACTTTTAACTTCAAAACAGTAATTACTGCGAACATCTAGGTCGCTCAGCTACCCGAACAACCAAAATCGTATTTATCGAACTTGGGGCCTCTAAATTGATTGGATGCAGAGAATCCCTTACCAGTTTTGGTCCTCATAGGGCGTATCCTCGATGCCTTTGGTATTCAGTTTGTGAACTATTCTATCAAGGGTTCTTTTCCACAGCTTTTTGAACCATTTAGTATTTCCAAACCACTTAACAATGGTAGGACTTACGCCATAATATACGCGGATGAACGTACGGCCAAGAAAAGTGGGAGCTAAGGAATAGTCTCTGAAACGACGAAGTGTCCAAACCTGAGGACAGTTATAGGATCCGTAGACGCAGGTGGCCACATAACAGCCTTGACTGTCACTGTGGTTATAGGATCCAAACATCCCAGGATCACTGGATCCGGATGGTTTTCCTTTTGCATCTCGGTGATTGTAGCTACCAAAAACACCTGGATCAGAGCTTCCTACCTTGCGGCCTTTGTTATCATAATGGTTATAAGAACCAAAAAAACCAGGATCGGAATGGCCGATTTTTCTTCCCTTTGCGTCGTAGTTGGTATATCCACCAAATAAGCCTGGTTCGCTACGACCAATTTTCTTTCCGTGCTCATCATAGTGATTAATAGTACCAAAAAAGCCAGGTTCACTTTTGCCTTTCTTTGCCACAAAAACCCCCCTTTCCACTTAATGAATAGCAACTGACCTTCACAGAAAAGTTAATAATCCTTTGGGTGATTACATGCTTTGCATTTTCTTCCAAATAAGCCAAGGAATGATTTGAATTCACCGCCGCAATGCTGACAACGATTGTTCTGTCGGTACAGAGCGCGTTTTTCCTCTTGAATACGCTTCTCTTCCTCAGCTTTTCGGCGAGCTTCCTCTTCGGCCTTTCGGCGTTCTTCTGCTAACCGGCGCTCTTCCTCGGCCTTCCGACGCTCTTCTGCTAAGCGACGTTCTTCCTCGGCTTTGCGGCGAGCTTCTTCTTCGGCTTTGCGGCGAGCTTCTTCCTGGCGTCTAGCCTCCTCAGCTTTTCTGCGTTCTTCGGCTAACCGGCGCTCTTCCTCGGCTTTATGTTGAAGTTCTTCCAGTTGTTTAGATGCGGCAATCTGTCTACACATGTTAATAAGCCGTTTCCTCTGTATAGCTTGTTGCCATTTGTCTTCTTGCCTTTTAGTCTCTTCGATGGTTTTAAGAATATTAACTAGGCTAAGAAGTTCCTTTTGGCGTCTAGCCTCTTCTGCTTTCCGACGCTCTTCAGCTAAACGACGTTCTTCCTCAGCTTTTCGGCGAGCTTCCTCTTCAGCTTTTCTGCGTTCTTCGGCTAAGCGGCGCTCTTCTTCAGCCTTGCGCCGGGCGTCTTCCTCTGCTTTGCGGCGAGCTTCCTCTTCGACTTTCCGACGGGCTTCTTCTTGGCGTCTGGCTTCCTCGGCTTTTCTACGTTCTTCTGCTAACCGGCGCTCTTCCTCTAGATCGGATACGTACTGTATATAATGCCTCATTGCCAAACCGGAAAAATAGCGAGTATTAGTTCCGGGTTTGTTAAATTCACTTCTCAGGCGAACAACGTCTTGAATTCTGCTCAAGAGAGCAATATCCGTTGTATCCAAAAGTGGTTTATTCAGCAGATTGTTGGAAATTGCGAATCGTTGGATACGGTCATATGCCATAATAAGATCCTCCAAGAATTCACTTGAGATCTTTGATGACAGCCAGTTAAAGTACGAATGATGCTCAGCAAATTTAATATATCGCTTCGCTGATTCAAGTAGATCTAGCTCCAATATGGGTTCATTCGTTGATTTGCTATTTGCAGCCTCTATTGGCTTTGTAGGATCAGATTTGATATGATTTTCTGCTAGCTTACGAGCTGTGTTTATGTCGGTTACTACTTCAAAGGTATCGCCCATATCGGGAACACCAGACAAGCCAGATATTTTGACACGGGAGGGAGCTTTGGATACTTTGACAAAACCTTTCATGTGATCGGTGATTGTCCGAACACGTCCAACTACAGCGCCGATTACAATGATATCGTCCTGTTTCAAAGTTCCGCTTTGTACTATCAGTGTTGCTACAGGGCCACGTTCTTCCAATTTCGCATTAACTACAAAACCTTTAGCTAACCCAACTGCATTTGCCTCTTCAGATTTTCTGCGCTCTTCGGCTAAGCGGCGTTTTTCTTCAGCCTTACGCCGAACTTCTTCCTGGCGTCTGGCTTCTTCTGCTTTCCGCCGCTCTTCAGCTAAGCGGCGCGCTTCTTCCGCTTCACGGCGAGCTTCCTCTTCGGCTTTCCGTCTAGCCTCTTCCTGGCGTCTTGCCGCTTCTGCTTTTCTACGTTCTTCTGCTAACCGGCTTTCTTCCTCAGCCTTCCGCTGAGCCTCTTCAGCTTTCCGCCGATCTTCTTCCTCAGCCTTCAGACGAGCCTCTTCGACTTGCTTGAGCAGCGTTTCTGCTGTAATTGCAAACCTGTTTAATTCTCTAGCAGCAAGGAAATTCTTAGCCTTGTTTAGAATTGCATCAACCTTAGGAAGTAGCTCTGAGATCACTTCATCATCGCACTTTAACAACAGTGACTTAAAAAAGCTGAAAAAGCTCACAGTGGTTTTGTGCTCGCAAATGTCACGCTCCACTGCAGTAATATCGCGAACGTCAACATCGGGCAAGTTGTTAAATTCGTTGATTCCTTTGCGTGTTGCAACATAAATGGGATCTATGTCGCCTTCTCCAGAATAGAAAAATAGACCATCAACGCTTTGCTGGGAGCCTTTTTCATCGCCGACAAGCGCCAGGGTAGATAGCGAATTGTGAACGACGCCGTCTAAGGTGGTTATAGTTGTAAATACAAGGAGGCTGTATTTGTCGATCAGATCATCCTCGAAGGTGAAGCCGTCGCATACTGCAGCTACTTTTTCCTTGCATTTATCGGGATCAAAACAAGCAAAATAAACTTTGCTGCTAAGGACATTCTTTTGGGAAAGTTCAGTTTTAATATAAGGATTTGTATTATAGGTATTGAGTGCAAAGTTGTCGCTTATGCACCCAATCAAATCATTTTCTAGCCAATACAGCTCAAGATCTTTTGTTGCTTCCTTTACATAAGAAACTAGAGCGTCTGTTGTGGATTTATCGTCATCCTCTTCAACGTCTTTCTCTGGCTCTACTTTCTTTCGAGGATTTCCGTCGAGCGCAGCCAAAAAATCCTCAAAAGACAGCTCTGAAAGTGGGGTATCATCCTCAATTTCATCGACCAATTCTTCATATGGTTGAACAGGGCGTTTGTATGGTGTTATGCGCTCAGGGTCTGATATAAACCTATAGTCTTGTCTGGTGCCGTATGATGTTTCATCATTTTCACCCAATTTGTTTCCGTAGCAAACAGGACAAAAATATTTTTTCTGCTTAATTTGCTCATAAGAAACATTGTATGTATGACCACACCGGTTGTGACGAATGGGGAATTCTGTTTTATAAGAATTTAATGTGATGGAATATGCATCTTGCGCCATGTATGACCTAACCCAGCAGGAGATACATGGAGTACTAACTCCATCAAGACTCATTATTGGAACAGTTGTAATTCTTCTGCACTTTTTATGTCTCAAACAGATGTTAGCATTTTCATCCACATCAGAAATCCATTCGTAATCTGAAGCATATTTAGATTTTAGAAAATATCCACGAATTACATCGTTCCAATTCAGTTCCGATGTGTCAATTCCATATGATTTGCAATATGATAGTAATGCCTCACAAGTTTTCGCGTCAGGCTTTAGTACACGTCCTGCTTTAAGATTGCTAATCGTCTGTCCCGTTACACCGATTGCCTCACCGAGCTGCCGTGCATTAATATTTCTTGTTGTTAGAATATTAGTGATCAGTTCTGAAAAAACCATTAATTTCCCTCAATTCACTACGCAGAAATAATAATCCAATTTGTATACGGGTGTGTTGAACACAATTAATGAAGACTGGGACTCGACGATTACTTATGAAACCAAACCTGAATCAGCAGTTTAATACTAAAGCTTTATGATGAAGGAAACAAGCGTGCTTATTTCATCACCAGTCAGACAAATGCCTTTGCTGCATTTTTCGTATCTTTCAGACCAACGCCGAAAATCAAATTTTTGACCGTAACCCCAATCAGCAATGCTTACCTTCTTAGTCCAGGTAACACCCTTAACAATAGAAGAAGATAGGTCACAAATTGTGTGATATATTTTTACTTTTGTTTTTCCCATATCAACTACGGCTAAGGGTGTGGTATATCTTTGCTGTGAATATGCTAAAAGTGCATTTTTAAGCAAAACGATTTCTTCTTCTGTGAAGGATAGTCCCTTAAATGGCACTGAGTAATCTTCACTCCATGCTCTCAAGTCATAACGTCTATAGCCACCCCAGTTGACAATAGTGAAAGAAGCCGCATTTTTCCTGTTGGATAGCTTTCCGAAATTCTTGATGATAGTAAACTCTACAGAATTACTAGACTGCCGAGTGCTTTTGTTCGCGGATTTATGTTGCGAGTAAGAGGGTTGTGCAGAAGTTGGCTGATCGCCAACCTCTGCCATGATATCTTCGAATGTGAGCCCACTAAGTGGAGATTTTATTTCTTTTGCAGGCATTTTTACACCTCAATCTCAATCGAACTTAGGATCAAAATCCGGAAGTTCGCCATCGTCAAGCAGCTCCATATCTACAGCAAATGTATGAACTAAATCATACACTGCTTCCACAACATCCTCCGTCTTATCCAAAGAACCGAATTTCTCTTGCAGATATTCAAAGCCACCACAGACATAGGAGTTAAAAGTAGCCATATTCTGCTTTAATTTCTCAGCATTGGCATCTTCTGCATCATCTCTAAATGCTCGATTCATATAATCTTCAATCGTAAAATTGGGCTCATCTTGAACGAGCATAATAATGCGGTAAAGCAAGCGCAAATCGTGCTTGCGCTTATTCAATTCGTTAGGAAAGATAGAAGCAGCCTGCACCTTATCTTGCTTGCCTTCGGTTTCAGTTTTCTTATGCACGAAGCCGATAACAGCAGCGGTAACATAGGCTTCTCTAAATGTTGTGAATATGCCCAGGTCATCCTTCAGATGTCTGACGATGGTTGCATAATTGCCATTCATTTCGATCTCATTTTCAAACAAACCGTTATTGCTTTTTTCAATAATACCTGCAGCCATCTTACTTCACCTCCACGATCTGAGCTTCGCTCTCATCAATCTTTTTCAGCTCATAAATCTTACTTACCTTGCCTGCTAAACCTTCCTTTGCATATGCCCAGTCCTTAGGCATAACTGCAAAAATCAACTGATGTACGGCACCTGCAAGCTCTCTTGCGATGTTCTTAGTGTGGGTTTCGTCAGCATGGGAGAATGCAGCATCAAGGACAAGCGGATAATGCTCACCTAAAGTTTGTGCGTTGCCCTCTTCATCTTTTTCACGTTCCTGCATAACCTCGTATGCCAATTTTACAAGACCACCAACAAAAGCAAAGTACGCAATAACTTTCAATCCACCAGTGAGCGCCATATTGCCATCGTCAGAGACAACGCTGATGTTGTACTGATCATCAATAACAACATCTCTCTTACCGGAATACATGTTATTAAAGAGTTCCTCAACATACTCACTCAGGCGTTCACGCATGGTTTGCTCTTTCTTGGTATAGTTTACGTTGACCCAATTGTATAGAGCTTCTGCATAAGAGTAGTACAAATGGTACTCCTTGGCCTTGTCGCTCTTGCTCTTATACATATTGAAGTTGTTTTCTGCGGTGGCAATTTCAGAGCGTTTGCTACCTTCTTCACTACACCGTTTCTCAAGTTCATTGGTTAGCTCGCTGATGCGCTGCTTATATGTATACAAATTCTGCTCAGCATCGGTGGTATCAACATTACCGATCTTTGCGATTTCAGCAAGTTTTTCTTTCTCTTCGCGCTCCAATGCATCGATGCGTGCCTTGTTCTTCTGGATTTCCCTGTAGATGTCCTCGAACTCTTCTATGAACTTCTTGCTTCTATCTTCGTTGCCGTCAATAGTCTCAAGCATATCGCGCACCAAAGTACCAACGGACTTCGGAGGAATATAGTCGATATACTTCTCTACGTTCTTATATGCTAAGGTACCTGGCTTCAAATCAGTGCCGCACAGACATACTCCACGGCTGAGAAGCTCATGAATCGCAGCAGCCTCAATGCCTTTGATGCCTTTGTCTGCAATATCCATTTCTTTCAGGCGATCAGCAGCCTTCTCGAGAAAGGGCATAATAAACAAAGGCATAGAATCTGTGCTAAATAGCTTAAGAAGCTTTTTGTAATTCTTTTTAAGCGTTTCTTCCTGTTCGGCCAGTTCCTTTTTAATAGCATCGCGTCTCTTTTGAAGTTCCTTAGACGGTGCAGCCTGACGAAGAGACTCATTTATCTGATCAATCTTTGTCTCATAGGATTTAATCTCGGAACGAATCTCCTCGATTCGCTTAAGAATTGTTGCAAGATCTTCCTCAGCTTTTGTCTTCTTCTCAAGTTCCTTTTTAGCTTTATCGTCGCTCTCGTCGCCTTCTTTTTCAAGATAGTAGCCCATAACACTGCCTGCAGCGGGGTTGTCTGATTCACCGTGCAGGTGCTTACGCATATTCTCAAACGCTTCCAGGCCTAAGAGGGTTCTCACCGACTTGCCAAGATCCTTTTTCTTGATGGCGTTATCTTTTTCGCCTTCAAAAAAGAAGAAAGAAGACAAATCCAAAGGAAGAATTGCTCTAATGGCCTCGTTAACTTCGTTCTGGAACTGTCCGAGGTTTTTAGTTTCTCCCTTGGATGTTACATAGGTCAAGGAAACCTCGGAATTGTTTGCATTGAGATGACCTTTTTGACCCATAGTAAAGAGCTGTGTACGTCTGACTGTATAAACACAGTCACCATCTTCAAACTCAACCTCTACCCACGCGGTTTCTTGTTGGCCAAAGGACATCTTCTTCTCGATTTTTTTGTTAAGGATATCGTTGGGATGATCAAAACGGCTTTCACCGTACAGACACCAGATGAATGATAAAACAAATGTCGACTTACCGAAGGTATTCTGACCCAGGATTACAGTTACATTCTGACCGTTTTGACCGGATTCCTGTGTGAATGTAATTTCCTGGTTGCCAATAAAGGGGCGGAAGTTATGATACTTAATTTTCTTTAAAAGCATTTTTTAGCCTCCTCCTCAATTATTTTCTCGATCTGCTCTTTCATTTTCTTATCGGTATATTTGCCGGTCTTAGAATTTTGTCTTTCAAGCTGGTAGATCTTATTGAGCATTCTACGCAATTTCTTTTCATCAAGCACCACTACGTTCTCGTTATGTGTTTCACTCATCGATGCATCCTCCGTTCAACATGTTATTATAGGTTGTCTGGATTTCTTCCTTAACCGAATCAATCGCAAACGGATTGTTTGATGTGGCAGCAAAGTCCATCATTCGCTCAAATTCTTTTCTGACGAGAGTTAAATCGTATTCTAGCTCTTGAGGAGAACAAAATTTGACATCCTTTAACGGACGGGGCAGAGTTATGAAATCGTATATCTCTGCATGTGTTTTGCCTGCGGCCTTTCTCAAGACACGACCGCGTCGCTGAATATATTCTTTGGGGTTTGTACTGCTTGCTAATATAAATGCTTTTTTGATTGCGGGAATGTTGACGCCTTCATCGAGACATTTAATTGCGGTAATGACTTGAAGCTTGTCTCCTGAAGCAAAATCTCTTCGAATCTCTTCTCTTTCTTCACGATTTTCGGAAGAAGTAAATTTGCGAACCTTCATTTTTAAATCGTGATAAAGTCTATAGTTAACTTCGTCGATTTGTTTGATCTGAGAATCGTCGTCTAGCCCGTCGTGGTCATACTTTGTTGCACCACAATAAACAAGAATATAATTGTCTTCCTTAAATGGCTCTATTGTCTCAATGAGACGGTCGACCTTTTCGTGACAACCGGCAACAATACGTGCTCGCTTGATTAACAACAACTCAATATGTGGATTCTTTTCGAGGTTTTCTTTGCTTGCGCCACCACACTTGATAATCTTTCGGGTTAGATCGTTATATTCTTCGAGTTCTTCGTCGTTAAGATATGTGATGATAGGGTAGTAATAATAAGGCGTCAAGAATTTCTTTTGGATAGCATCCTTTAACGTAAATTGAATGCACGGAGTAGGTCCAAAATACGACTTTAAGGCTGCTGTGCCTTCTTCATCACGATGCCGCTCGATAGTAGCTGACAGGGCTAATCTGTAACGAGCTTTCTTCGGCATTAATTTACTTAACTTTTGGGCACCGAAGTTATGAGCTTCATCTACTACAAAACAGTAATTCTTCTTAAATTTAGATAATATCCTTTGGAAATCGTCTAATGAAAAAGTGGCATTTGTTGCGATTATACAGAAGTGCTTTATTGCACCTACATTGTATGCTCTCACTGCATCTTCAAACTGCGATCTCCATTTTTGGCCTGGATAAGAATAGGCGACTATTGGTTTTACATTGAACTTTACAATGTCTTCAACCCACTGCTCAACAAGGTGTTGATACGGAGCAACAATTATTACAGCAAGATTTTCATCAAGCATTTGCGACAGTTCTGTAATTGATCCTAATGCAGTGTAAGTTTTACCAGATCCCGTGGCCATGTCGTAAATTCCACAGCATGATTTCTTGATCCAGTTGTTTATTGCGTCTTTCTGGTAGTCGTAGAATTCAAAACCAGTCGGTACTTTAAAGAAACTGTATTCCTTGTCGATTTGTGGAATTGCATCATCGCTATAATCGACCGTTGCATAATCAACGGGTGCTCTTCTATATTTTTTGATTATGGCGTCAGACAAGTCGTCGAACTCAATTGTTCTGATGCCAGGTTCATAACCATGCCAAATTGCCAGGAAAGATGCTTCTTTACTTTTAACCCTATCAAGATCAACAGACCAGCTGGTATAAACATCAACAGTTTCATAGTTAGCAAGAAGAGCGTTGGCAGTTTCGTTGTTGGACCCTGAAAATGCCACCCGATTTCCTTCAGCGTCCTCGATAATGCCCATTTTTTCGTGATACATACCGATTTCGGAGCCATCTTCTGTAAGGGCAATCTTTATATCTAAATAACCGTCAGCAATCAGGTTAGCAAGGAAATTTAATCGATCTGCCTGATATTTGTTTACCGGTTCTTTTAATTGACGAAACAGCGCATCTTGAACAACTGTATTCCTGTCGCCATATCCTTTTCGGATAGCTTGAATATCTTCGTCAGACAATCTTGGTGAGGCGATGAGCTTGATTTTTCCGCCGTTCTTAATCAATCCGAGAATGCCTTTCGATATTTCAACTAAGATGGATGATGAGAAAAAGCCGACAGAGCGTTTGTAAGAAACGGCTTCGGTCAAAAGTGGAATATAGAAATCGCGTGCTACATTATCAAGGCGTGACCGATATTCTTTTTTGATTTCAATATCACGTAAACTCACAAAAACAACCCCTTACAGATTTTCTTCGATATAGTCTAGTGCATCCCTCAACTGCTCAAAATCCTCGGTGCTAGTAAAATAGCTTACACTAAATCGGACTGTTCCGGCCGGATACGTTCCCAGAAATTGGTGAGCAAGCGGTGCACAGTGAAGCCCTGTGCGAACGGCGATACCGCAGCGGTCAAAAACACCTGCGGCACTGTCACTGCTAATACCCTCTATCAAACAAGATACAATGCCAACATATTTTTGTTTCGGATCATTACCAATAACTTTAATAAACCAGTAATTAGACAACAAATCCAGTAACGCTTGACGATGTTCTTGTTCTTTGTTCCAAATGGCCTTTATTGTAAGGTCCTTGTTCCACCGGAGAGCTGCATTAAAACCAGCCAATCCAGAAGTGTTTTGGGTTCCCATTTCATAGCGTTCAGGAACGCTTTCGGGCATGTCCTGGTTAGCTGATTCGTAACCAGTACCTCCGAAAAGTACAGCGGGTAATTTGACGTCAGGTGACATCACAAAACCAGAAATACCTGTGGGGCCGTACAATGTCTTGTGACCAGCAAAAACTGCAAAGTCAAATGAGGATGCTCCAATGTTACAATCAACAAGACCAGCTGTTTGCGCCATATCAACGACAGTAATTGCGGAATATTTCTTGGCCAATGTAAAAATTTCTTCAACCGGGGCAATTAGACCGCACACATTACTTGCATGACTTACAATAACAAGATCGGGCTTGGTATCGTCAAACTGGTAACGAATACGCTCTAAATCGTAATTAAGATCAGGGGAAACAGAAAGCTGGTGTATAGCGATCTTTTTTTCTTTTACATAATAGTGGAGTGTTCTTGTAACTGCGTTATGCTCAAACGGGCTGATGTAAACGTTGGAAACACCAGTGGAAATAATACCCTGTAGGATAATGTTTAGTGCAATAGTAGCAGTGGGTGTAAAAACTACTTGCTTTGCGGGACAATGCAGTAGCTCTTGTATTAACACTCGCGTCTCAGCAACCATTTTTGCTGTGTTGTGGGAAAGAGAATAATGGCCCCTTCCTGCACTAGCTCCACATTCGCGATAGAACCGATCCATATAGGAATACACTTCTTCCGGTTTGGGAAATGTTGTTGCGGCATTATCGAAGTAGGCCATTATTATCACTCCTTATAACATGTTTTTTAGAACTTCCATTAATACTTGACGCTTTTCTTGTTCAGAAATAGAACGGCCCATAGACTCAATCTCGTCGACTATAGTATTGAGAAGGAGTTTTGCGCGACTACTAATCTCTGTGTGTTCAAAACGTTTGGTAATAGATTGACCATCTTTTCCTAAATAAGAAATTTGGTATCCATCGGTGATTCCTTCAATTGTTGCAGAAGCTTCCTGGTGATAGGCTTCGGCAGTTTGACGGCACTGCTCTAGCGAAGAAATGAAAACCTTGCTAGTAGAGTCGTCCCAATCTTCGAGACGAAGACCAGTGATTGCCTTTGCTAAGCGTGCGATCAGCATGCCGTCATCTGCTGTGGCGCATTTGAAAAGGCTTAAGCACTTTTCTGTTCCATCCGAAAACAGCTGCTCAAACACTTGGGGATCTAAAATATCACACCAGTCGTGAACAACAGAGGCCAAAGACATCAAGCCGATGCGGGAACGATTGCTTTCTGTAGCGAAAATTTGCTTTACAGCTTCTGCAAGATCTTCTTTAGCGGCAGCAATGCTGTTGTCGAAGAACTGCTTTGCAGCTGCAATGTTTTCTGAAAGGCCTGCAGTAACATGTTCAGCATAGCCAAATGCGCTAGGAAGTTCGGCAAAGAGAATTTCGTGGCTACCTAAAGGCTGCTTCAAAAGATTGATAAATTTGATATATCTCGAATCAACCCGGTTTCCATTTATTGTCTTTCGTATGCCCTTAGCATATTTAGGCAGACTCATGTACCAACGTTTCATTGCGCTAACAACGTAATCGTAAGAATTGACGTTCTTTTCTGCGTTAACAACATTAGCGGCGAACAGTTCTTCTAACTGTTGAACCAGTGCTTCTTTTTCAGGATCCCATTCCAGGTATACCATATAGAAGTTTTCGGGGTTTGCGTTGATTTGAAGCAAAGTTTCTGCAGTGAGAGGAATTTGCGCATATCGATCCTGAATGATGAGCTCTTTTTTGTATTCGTGGAACACAGCAGCCAAATAAATGGGTATAAGACCCTTGCGAAGGCCGATGTGACCACTAGGTGAACATAGACGTTCATACAACTTCCCAAAGCTCAGCTTTCCACAAGATCTAGCGTCTAGGATGAATGCGATGATTTCGTCCATTAAATGACGCATTCGTGTTTCAGCGGGCGCCAATTCGATATATGCAATGCCATTAGATTCGGTGAGAATGCCTGTTTTGATAAGAGTGCTTCGCATTATGGATACTTCTTGTCCGGATCCAGACAGGCCCAAATTAGGCTCCAATTCATTTCGAAGCAATGCAGATATCACTTTGGCGCGGCTATTTTTGGCAATGCTTGTAATATCATTTTGGTTAATTGCTTCAATGTTGATGACGGGAGTTAATGCATATACATTATCACAAATTTTGGAAAGAAGCTCAGTAAGTGCTGCCTTTCTGGTAATTGTCTGTTGGTGACCTGCGTGGATGTAAACAGACTTATATTCTTCGGGATGTGTATATGCACTGATAAAGCTTCCGATTACTTCTCGAAGATCTTCGTAAATTACTTCATATTCATCGAACAATACTTTGTCATTTATTGCTGCATTACGGAGTGTTGCAACAGCACTAAACTCGCGAATGACGTTTTGAATTTGCCGGAACTTTTTGGGCAGAATGAAAACAAAGCGCTGCTCATTTTGACTGGTTTGAATCAGTGTGTCCCGAAGTTGCTTAATAGACTCATCGCTACTAGGGATAATTCCGTATATAATGCCATCAGCTTCGATTTTCTCACTCTTGATTGACCAGTTAACATCAGAAGTGACCTCATCTTCTTCGATAAACTCAAAGGAGAAGTATCGGGTCATTTCTCTGCTGTCATTATAACGCGAAGGGTAAATATAGCTGTCGAAATTAGCAGCATTCAGCACATCCTTGACGGAGAATTTAGAACCTTGGGTAGCAACGGCATTGATGATTTGCTGGCGGACGTCTACACCAGAGGTTTCCTTGAGTCGAAGATAATTATTGCTCCGCTTTAGGTAAATGACATATTCCTTTTCAATCAACTTCTGAATAGCTTGATTGATTTCTTCTGTTGTGTGGTTAATAGAGAAAATTGATGCAATCTCACCCTTAGTGGGTTTGATTTTTTCAAACTGTTCTAGAATGTATATCAGTGACAGGGTCTTAACGATTTTGGCTTCTAGTGAGCTTGCGTCCAGTTTGTTGAGGATTGCTTGTGTCAGCACATATGTTTCATGAAGAGAGCCAGATGTAACATCTTTCCTAAACAGCGGTTCAAAGTAGTCGTAAATTACATCGGGAGTGATGACCTCAAAACATTCGTCATTGTAACTAGCCAAAAAGCTAGGCAGTGTTGAAATGCCATTGGCGGATAGGAAAGTAAATAGAGTTCTTTCGTTTTGCGCCACACGCTCAGACAGTCGCGGAAGGATAAATGTTGAAACCGGGTGGAGAGGGTAGCAGGAGTAAAGATACTTGCTTCGATCTTCTTCAGGCACATCAGCAAAGATGGGGTGTGAAATAAAGCCGTGATGAATATCCTCAAAGTCTGCGATGTGTGCAGAACAAAATTGCTGCCAAAGGGCAGTATCTTTTTGGATAACGGAGGCAATGATGTCGTAAGTTTGGCTAAAATTGTTGCTGATATGAATATGCGAAAACCGTTCGGATACACCCCGCCAGCCGTCGACCTTTTGCTTGGGGAGTACATCGATATAATTAGAGATTTCTTTATGAGAAATCAGCATCAAATGCAACTGATTTGCGCCACTACGATTGCATTTCTCCGCAAAGTCTTGAAGCATTTTTGTATCGCTCATGGATGCTTCAGAGATGTTTGCCTCTAAGAACTTGCTAAATTCATCATAAATAACGTAAACGCCTGTATAACCTTTTGCGCGCAAACCACGAACTGCATTTTCGTACAACTCAGTAACATCAAAACCCAAGAAAGGATTAAAGATACTACCTGCTGTCAAAGTGGGATAAATGCGCTCGAATTGCTCATATGCAGTTGTATCAAAATCAGTGAGTTTATCGAGAAAGACAGCAACAGGTTCGTTGATAGCAGCTTGCAATTGTTCGAAGGTAGCGGGGAATTCTTCTTTCCATCTGTTTATGACGGCTACTGCTGCTTTGTAGTTGGTTTCTGGCATGATATCGAGCATGTCGTTTTCTGCCAGTGTTCGTTGTAAAGCGAGTAAAAAAGCCTGAGGTAAGCTTGTGTTACTACCAGAAATCACAACGGGAAGAATCTTGTTTTCACTATCGTAATAATTTTGAATACACTGATTTAATCTGGGATTCTCCTCAAGAAGGGGCAGTATCTTGGTGAAAAGCTGTATATCCTTCTTCATGAGCATTGAAAGAATCATAAGAACGATATGGGACTTGCCTTTACCATAGGCACCAATTAATACGCGTGCTCTGTTAGTTGAGTTGGTATTGGTGCTAATAAGGATGTCTTCAAGAAGAGATAATGCAGATTTCGTCGGTATGAAATTTTTGAGTTTATCATCGTTGTTCAGATCGTACCCAATGTTTACAGAGTACTGAAAACCTGAAGCAACCGAAATCATATTGCTCATAGCCGATTTCTCCTAAATCTATACTTATAAGTTTGCGTAGTAGGTTTCGACACATTCTTGGAAGGAGTGTTCGTTTAACAAATGAATAACATCCAGACCTGCTGTGCGAATGATCTTGATTTCGCCAATTTTTTCTACTTTCCGCAACACATCAATCATTGTAATTGCATCGAAATTAAAGATTCTGCCAATGTTACATTCGGCGGTCAGTAGTTCATTGAGACCTATTTGCTGGCGGCCTTTTGCTTGATCACAAATAATAGCAAGTACAATCCAAGGGTCGAAGCTGCTAGCAGCGGGAATCGCTTTCTTATATGTCTTCTTTGTTAGAATATCAATCAAGCCAAGCTCTCCGAGGGGACAATCAATATTGTTTTCGGGTGACACTTTTGTGGGGTTAGACTTATATCTAGGGATATAAGTATTGGTAATACAAGCAAAATCGTCACTTAGAGATCTACTGGCAACAGAAATATCTTCTCCACTCATAAGAATATAGCTTTGCAAGGCATTAACAAAATCTTCTCTAGAAAACTCTGTTGCGTTAAATATATTAAAGAAAAAGTACCAGGCTGTAGCATCCGCTTTGTTTGTAGCCAACTTATAGTGAAGCAAGTACAAGGTACCAATCTCTTCGATATATCGATCATGATTAAAAACACAAGTACCAAATGGCGTTAGCGTTTGTGTGCGCTTACCGGATCGAGGTTCTTCTGTTAAGCCAACAGCCTGAAGCCAATAACGCAAGGCCTTAACCATGTTGCTACCAATTCCCAGGACATCCATGGGATTTTCTTCTTTGTCTACAAAAACAAGAGGATTTTTGTGGACATGCTTCATGCCCTTGCTAAGCCAGCCTTTTCTTATAAAAAATGTATCATGGGCTCGAAACTTCATAGCCATTGTGAATACCTCCGAAAACGTTACTTTGTACGTAAATACTTATCCATCATACATCCACCGTCTAAGTATTTTGCGGTAACGCACATTTTACATCGAACACACTTGTTAGGGTTAATGTAATAATTGCCGCCGGCAATAGAGATGGCACCGGCACGGCAAAGAGATTCACATTTAAGGCATTTGCGACATGCATTAAATTTGCGAATCTGATATCCGACCATCCGCTGCAGAGCGTCATGGTCAGCGACGTTCATTGTGCGAACTTTTACTGCGTGCTCATATCCATCCTGGCTGAATGGCTGAATTGATAAGATAGGAACTTTACTTTTTATATCAAGGACAATTACTTCGTTTAATAGCTTCTGACCTAATTCGGGTGCGACTCGCCCGAAGGGGGTGAACATGCCAATTAATTCATCATCATATGGACGAACAAGCCGATAAATCTTGGCGTGTTCTTCAGCCGTACAATTAGTAAATTTGATTTTTACATCACCTGCAGCGGCCAAGCCGTTTCCACCTTGGCGAGCTTTCCATTTACCTGTGTCCACATAGATCTCCGGATCAGGCTTGCCGATTTTTTTAGCGAAGCCAAGTAAAAACTCGCGCCATTTTTTGGATTCCTCAGGCATGTAGATTCTAGAGAGAAATTGTGCGCGCTGGTTGTTATTGGGGCAACACCAACAACCAACACGGTCGTAGCCAAGGCGATAAGCGTCATTGAAGTCTACTTCCTCAGCTAGCAAATACAACCAAATATCAATGTCTTTCCAAAAGAAGATTGGGGAAGCTACTGTCTGCTGCTGTATCTTTACAGATTCTGCATCATCTTCGATGCGATTATATTTACTACGGCTTACAGACTCAGACTTTCTAATTCCATAGAAAGTAAGTATTTGCTGATTGCGATAAAGACCGTTGATTACTCGTGTAATAGGGCCGGTTTTGAACATCGAACAGCACCAGCGCATCATTCTTGCTGGAGGTCCAATATCTTCACAAACTTCATAGAAATCTTGCTCTCTATTCTTTGCTATCTTAAAAATAGCGAGCGGGTGATTATCTCGATATCTCTCGGCATATCTATATGTGAGCGGAAACTCTAATGTAGTATTACCGAAAATATGGACAAGACTAGGGTTGCCAAGAGCCTTGATTACGACATCAGCAGTTGCGGTGGAATCTTTGCCGCCGGAGAACGAAAGCACGATATGGTCTTCGTCAAAACCTAGCACAGCTTTGCGAATGAAATCATTGGCTTCGTCCTTTATATAATGCAGGCGACTGGCGTTTGCGCTGATAAAGGTATTAATATGACGCTCAAAATAAGAATTTGTATTGTCCTTCTCATGAATTGCTAACAATTGAGAGATAGAATCAGCATCAGCTTCTTGAAACAACTTGCTTGCGAGCATAATTGCTTTGCCATTTATATAGTATCTACTATCGGCTGCCCAGACTGATTGCTCAATAAACTCATGGGGTTTCTTTCCAAGCAAAAGCTCCAGCAGAAGTCGTTCTTCAGGAAATACAGGACGAAGATCCTTCGCCATATATTTCGTTTCACGAGAACAAAGAGGACAGATGCCTTTGTCTGCTTGATTTTCTTCTTGGATGATTGGTGTACAGCAGTGGCTACACCAATATACTTCGGTAGGAATATCTTCTACCGTGGCTGTACCGCAGATGGGGCATACGTCATCATTGGTTTCAATATTACATGTTTTACACCACATCCGGAATCATCTCCATTCTACATCTATTAACATACTAAATAACACAAGATTGGTACAATACATCGGACTATTAGTTAGAAATCTCGACGATATCCTCGATTTTGCAATCTAGGGCAGAGCAGATCTTTAGTAAAACTTCGGTGGTAACGTGGCCACCCTTGCCCATCTTGGTGATGGTAGCAGGACTAATACCAGCTTTTGCGCTAAGATCTTTCTTCTTAATGTCCTTGTCGATAAGGAGTTTCCACAATTTCTTATAACTAACTGCCATAAAGATTCTCCTTCCGGAATAACAAATAAAGCTCTGCCAGTCGGCAGAGCTTTTACATTTCGTCAGTTGCTGCCGGTATATTACAACACTCGACAGCGTTGTATACTATTATAGCAGCTTTAAATTACATTATCAAGCCATTCGTTTATAGATTCGCACGAATTTTGCGGAGATATTCTTATGACAACATATGAACCGCAGCACTGATCCGAGTCGAAAGTTATCGCTCATAATCTTGCAACGATACTGCACGATTCCATCTGCCAGGATTCGCAATGAACTCTTTCGCATTTTCAAGTGCGATTTCATAATCAAGCAAAGCTTCTTCTATATCATCAAGTTCTTTTGACTTTAAGACCGCAGATACGCCATTGCTTTGTCGCATAACCTCTTTTGCTTGTTGCTTTAAGGCAGAGTTTGCCTCTTGCAATCGCTTTACCTCTCGCTCTGCTGATGCTGTTTCAAGTGCAAGGAATAGTGCAACAAACAACCTGATAATATTGATGAACAAACTATTGCTATATTCAATGTCTCGCAGAATGCTATTAAGTTGCCTTCTACTATCTCTGGCCCCTTGTCTCGCTCTATGGATTTCTTCATAGAGCGATTTCTTTTTCTCGCGATACTGGTCGAAATATTCCGATGTTGCAGAGTTAAAACAGTCCCATGCCACAGAGAGCGCTATATCATTTTTCTGCTGAACTACTTCAAAATCTTCTGCCAGTTTTCGCAACTCCACATTCTCCAAATGCTCCAAATATGCGACAGCAGAATCGCTATGATAATCAACGGCGTAGTCCATGAAATCGTCCTGCAGGTTCGCCAACTCTTCTGCCTGTTGCTCTACAAAAAGTCTGTCCTGCTCAAGTTTGAACTCCTCTGTTGATTTATGCTGCTTACTATGCTTGCCGTCCTCGATGGTGATATCGGCCATTTCTTTGGCCAGTTTGCGGAGAATTTCACGTTGCCTATTTTCCCATTTCGTGATGGCGTTTACCCGTTTGCCATCTGGCCCCTTTTCCTTATCGGTTGTGTAACCCATCGCAGCGAGTGCTTTTGTCAGGCTGGTCTGTCGTTTCTGTCCTCTGGAACACTCTGCCCAGAACACCACGTCTGCATGGAGATGCAAATTCCCGTTTTCCCCTGTATGGATTGATGCATTGTATAGGAATACATTGGGCGATTCGGATTGTAATCGTTCAAGGTATGCTTTGAGGATTTCCTTAGCAGTCTCTTGTAGTGACCCATTTTTTGCAAACTGCGGATGCTCTCTCACATTCCCAAAACCGATCAAAATTTCGTATGCATTTTTGACGGCTTTCTTATGGGCGCGAATTTCTGAGGAACTCGCACCGCTACGTCGCAACTCAGCGATTTTTTCTTGCTCCCGTTGTTGTGCTATTTGTAATTTTTCCAAGTATGAACTATGCCGTCTATCTTTTCGGATGGATGAATTGTACTCATCGAAACTGCTTTTATACAAAAAATCGTATGCCTGTTCCAGACTCATATTGTTTGGATGATACCAATTGTGTTGATCTTCGTATTCCTTGTCTGCCATCGGACAAGGTATTGTACGGTTGTTGTGCTTCTCGTTGAACCTGGAACCAACATGGAACGATAAGGTTGTTGTCATACTCATTCGCTATCACTCCTTTCTACTTTCTAAAATAAGGATGACGTTTGGTTGCTGTTTTTGTATGACAAAAAAGCACCCAATGCTAATTTGTCACAGCGCAACAAATTATGGGCTCTCCGAGGGTACAAACTTTCGCACAGTACATTTCTTTCGATTTTCAGACATGTTAATCATTCTTATACTAAAGCGATACAGCAGTACCGCAGACATAAGAAAGGAGCATATAACAATGACAGATTTAAGAATCTACTGTACCGAAGACTACAAGAAGCAAGTAAAGACTGCAGCTGTTCAGGCTGGAATATCAGTCAGCGACTATCTCTTGAAGATTGTGGAATATGTGATTCCACAGCAGGACACACGTGCCAACATGGTTGCTGAGTTGGAACATATCAACGCAGTCTTAGCAACACAAGGGGGCAGAATGACTGCCGAGGAGCGCCAGATGATGAAAGACCGCAGAACTGCTATTAAGCAGGAACTTGAGAAGGGAGAGAAAAAGAATGGATAAAACAGAGCAAACAACAGTCACTATGGATATCCTTGATTGGTTAGAGGAAGACACAAAAAAGGAAATTCGAGCCGAGGCCCAAAAAGAATATGCGAATCTAAGAGTTGAGCATATAAAGATGAAAACTGTTGCAGTCTCTGAAATGTATCGTGCAATAGAGGACATTAACGATAACAGAGATAATTGTTTTATCGCTCTGGGTAAAGCGCACCTTTGCTATAGGATGGGACTTATATCTAAAAAAGCCTATTGTGAAATTCATGATTACCTAAAAAGGAAGACAAGAGACCAGAATGACTGGAAAGCCTTATATGAAGACCTTAGACAACATTACCAGAGAGAACTGATGGAATGTGAGTATTGGAGCAAGGAATATCAAAACATATCCCGTAGATTGGAACAGCTGAAAAAACAAGACGAAAAATAATTTCTTTCGATTTGCGAAACCGCTGTTCATACTTAAAGAGTACAAGTGAATAAAAAAGACCTGACCGCCATACGGCGATCAAGTCCTGAACGATTCTTGGGAGAAGCAAGAACCATTCGATATAAGTATGTTATTACTATCCGAAAAAAGGATAGTGGAAAATATCAATGCCTCGTTTGCTCCCATGAGTCGAACGGGGCATTTTTGCTGGTGTCAGGCCGTGGAATAGCGATAAACACGAAAAACAAGCGTTGGTTGGCCTCCCCTGTTTGTAGATAAAGGGCCTGGCGATAGAAGAACGTCTCTTCTCTTCTTTTGTCATAATTGGATGAATGCGGCGGGCATAGCACCAAGTAAAAAAAGCATAAAGTCGTAGGCGAGAATATGGATTTCCATATTCTCATTCGGACGCCGTGGTAAGATGACCATCATTAAGTGACCCAAGGGCGCGGTGAGGGAGCGCTTTCCAGTTGGAAAGGGTGATGGTTTCGAGGATGAAAGGCCTCGGCTGGCGAAGAGACCCTAAGAAACCTCAGCGAGATGTGCGCTGTTCTTAAGGAGTGCAGTTTTGGCCTTGTCAGGCCGAACTGCGCCCTTTTGTGTCCTCGCTTCGATGTGGCAGTTCGGTTTTGGTTTTGAGGTTACACGGTTAGAGGTTATCGGGTTACAAGGTTAAAGGTTAACGGGTTAAAGGTAATCAGGTTGAAAGGTTAAAGGTAACCTGGTCAACTGGTCATCCCGTTAAAGGTCAAAAGGTTATTTCCCCATACTATTATGAAAAGGAGTATACACAATGAAAAGCATTAAGATGATTAAAGAACTAAACGAAAGACTCTGCGATATCACCATCATTCTCTCCGATGCAAAGAGAGTAAAGGACGAAACAGGTCAAAATCCTCTGCCATATGATGTTTATAAGGCACTATGCGATGAGAGAAGAAGAATCCGTGAAGAGCTGGCAAATATCTGATTACAATTATCTCGTTCCGGAACGAATAATTTCATACTTAACATGAAAGTCGAATAAACTTGAAACATTTCTCCGACATTCACTTGATCCCGCAGAGCGACAGTCTTCCGCTCTGCGGGATCTTCATTTTACTGCAATTTCGCACTCACTTACAAATGGTGTAATACATCCTTAAGTAAATACAATGAAAGGGGGAAATAAAATGAGTTTGATGAGAAAGTTATTAGAGGCCAAAATCGCTGAGTTCCCGTTTGAATCGCAAGAAGGTCTTGGCTTTGATGCGAAATGTATTGCTCACTTTTTCGTGGCAGCGGCTCATTGGTTTATTTCCGAGATGGAAGTTACTGAAATAGGTGATGGCAAAACCGACGTTATCATGTTCGGATATGCAGACCTTGGACTTGGCCCAGGATGCTCGGAATTTGGCTACATGAGTTTGAATGAGCTCGAGTCTCTCCACACACCGTTCGGCAAGGTGGGACTTGACCTAAATCCAGAGGAAAAAACCATCAGAGAGTTATGCGAAGAAAATGGACTGGAGTATGATGATTTCTATTCGAGCCATAATGACTATGGAATTGAGGAGGATGAACGATGATAGAAGAATCTGAGGCTATGAAACGCCTCAAAAGCAGGAATCTTATCGCTGAGTATCGTGAGAAAATCTCAAAGATACCTGAGACACAGGCAAAAGCAAAAGAGATACAAGAAACAGCCAAACAAAAAGAACTTGATAAAATTCTTGATGATATCTTTTCAGAATAAAGAAGCGGTCAGCATTTGCTGACCGCTTCTTTTATTTTCCCCTCTTGATGTACTGGATATGTGTGCGAGTTTTTCTTTGCATATGCGATATTACATCAAAATTAGCATCAATCTGTCTCAAGAAAAGATCCTGTTCTTCTTTGGATAAATAGATTTTACGCCCTCTGTTAGCGGAATAGATGGTATATCCTTCGAAATATTCGTGGATTTTTCCCCTTAGTTCTTCCAAATCCATATACCGATATTCTTTTGGATCAACCTCAACCATTTCTGTTTGCTCAAACTGTTCTTTCCATTTATTGAAGTCAGTTTCATGATTGGTGAATTCGATGATTGAACACAGATGGAGAACCATTTTCTCAAGGTTTTCCATTGTTGGCGCAACACCATCATGTTCACAACGAATGATAGTATTTCGACTCACATGAGCCAAGTCTGCAAACTCATCTTGTGTTAGCTTATAGGACTTCCTCAAAAAACGTATGCGCTCACCAATAAGGTTTGGCATTGGATGTGGATCCCGTTGAGTTGATTTTGAGGTGTTTTCTTTCTGCTGTTTTTCTTTATATGCCTTAATTCCTTGTACATGTCTGGTTCTAAAAGCCTCTAATTTTTTACTCATATCATTTTTTTCTGTAGATGTAGCAGCCATTTGTCTCACCTTTCAAGAAAATAGTCCTATTTTTGTTAGTATATAGCAAAAATTGCAACTTTTCAAGTTGCAGAAAAAATATTTTGTTTTTTTGAAATGTCTCATGGATTTTGGGAAAACGCGAAAAATGAGGTGGATTGGATTGCTTTTAACTGCGAGTACCAGATATGCAACTTTTGAAATGTCGCACTTTCACCGAAAACGCCTCTGTTTTTGTCCAAAAATATCGCCAGGTGAGCGAAGTGGTACTTTTTACAATGTCTCACATCAGCGATATAATGAGGTCACAACAAAGGAGTTACGAAACACCCAACCCAAACGGCAGGCAACAATGCGGCCCCGTAAGGTGTACAGGTAACATCGGACTCCCTACCACAAAGAAAGGAGGAATCTCTCATGACCAACATCGAGATTATCGCCAGCGCGAGAACTGAACTCGCCGCAAACGGCAAAATTCGCACCACGGTGAAGGACGGTGTTACCGTTCCTGCTGAGAATATCTACACCAAGAATGCTTGGAAGAAGCTCGGTTATCGTGTTCGCGAAGGTGAAGCTCCCCTTGCAACCATTCCCATCTGGGTGTTCTGTAAGGGCGAGAATCCCGATGCACGGATGTGCCGTGTCAAGTCGCACTTCTACAAGGCAGACCAGGTTGTAGCAATCTGATGACGCCACATTGCACCTTGACAAGTTCATATACACCGAGGAGTCGGATAGGCTCAGATCCGACTCCTCACCCAAGGGCGAACTCATTCTTGAAGCTTTTGATGGTCAAGGAAGGCCGTTTCCTATTTGCAAGGAAGCAGATAGTGCTAAAGAGTGATGTTCTGCCAATTGGCTTAGTATACCAAAATACTCTAACAAGAAAGGAGGAATAACATGAAAGTTGATATTTTTGATACGGACAAGAAGTATAGCATTATCTATGCGGATCCTGCTTGGGCTTACAAGTGGGGAAAAGGTGGAAACTTCGCACCCGAAAAACACTATCCAACGATGAGTACGGATGAGATTTGCACCATGAAGACCGCTATCAAGCAAATTGCAGACAAGAACTGTGCTTTGTTGATGTGGGCAACTATGCCGTGTTTGCCCGATGCTATTCGAGTAATTGAGGAATGGGGTTTTAAGTACAAGACTTGTGCCTTTACATGGGTTAAGGTCAAGAAAGACGGCGAACCCCTTGCAGGAATGGGTAGTTACACGAAATCCAATGCTGAAGTCTGCCTCCTTGCAATGAGGGGACATATTAAGTCTGCCGATAAGACCGTACGGCAGATTATTATGGCGCAGCGACAGGGACATAGTGTAAAACCCTTTGAGACTCGCGAGCGTATTGTGAAGCTATTCGGTGATTTGCCGAGAATCGAGCTGTTTGCTCGGCAGACAGTACCAGGATGGGATTGTTGGGGAAACGAGGTATAACTCGTTCCCATTTGTTTCTCATCAGTCAGGGCTAAAAATTCTAAGACCGATCTGGCCCAGTCGGCAGATAAGGAGACAGTGATATGTCTAAGAAAAAGCATAGGAAGATGAACCATACGCATGCGAATCATCGCAAAGTCTTAACCAAAAAGCCAACAGGATTCTCTTATGGGAAACCGGGTCCTGATATGCTGGAGTTTATGATGAAGTACCCAGAGTACTTTAAAGAAAGCAAACAAAAAGATGGAAAATGGGTTGAGATTCCTTGTACAGAAACTACTTTTCCCATTACAGGCAATCTTTTTTCTGTAAGGATTATACAGCGCGGTGACGATGCCTTTGAAGCCATTACGGATTTTGCTCTGTGTTTGCACGACAGATATGCAGTGCGAGAATTTCGTTTTACCGGAGATGACTTGATGATTTTTGCGGTTGATGCCCCCGTGGAAGATGTCACGCTTATCTGGGAGACCATTATTCAAATCTATAATCTGGGGGATTTTAAATGAGTCTAAAACTTGTTAACTGTACGATAACCACATTTGATTTTGCTGCGGGTTACATGGTAGATGTGGTTGATTATCCCCTTGAGGAAGAATTGGAAGTGTATCTCCACCACTGGAACTATGATGGAATCAAAGTCCATATTTTCGATATCCGAAAGGATGAACTTGGTTATGGTGGCTGCGGAAGCTTAGATGAGTTCATCGAAGGACATTTAGTGCATGGACGATACATCCAGGATTTTGAGCGCAAGTACTTTTCCTAAACATAGAGTAGTCGGATCAACGCTGATCCGACTACTCCCCAAAGGGCTAAAATTTCTAAGTCCGACCTGGCCCAGTCGGCAGATAAGGAGACAGTGATATGTCTAAGAAAAAGCATAAGATGGCGAATACATCGTTTCTAGTGAATTTTCGCTTATTGGAAAACACTGAAGATTTTTGGTTTGAGAATCTGTTAAAAGAACGCAAAGGGCAGATTATGGAGATGAGTAAAAATGGTGAATTCATCAATATCACGTATCCGATTAACGGAAACACATATATTCTCGAATTCAACGGTCAAGACAAATTTTCCATGTCTGGATGTGCATGGCTGGCTTGGTACTTTATGAACCAAGACTGCCGTATATTTGGAGCTAAGGATAGGATTTTTGTGAATACATCCATGTCATACTGCGAATTGGGAGAAGTAATTAATGAACTAATGCCAAAGATGACTGACGATTCTAAGTTTTGGGGTATGGTTAAGCAATACGAAAAGTGTCAGGCCATGGAAGCAATCGGAGGTGTTATCTATGCTTAAACAATTTTACTGCGCTGACGGTACTGTTTATGCTCGTCACAGGAGTGAGTGGCAAATTGTTACCGTCGATGAGGTTATTGCCTTCTTAGAGCAGCACAGAGGCAAAGTGTTCTGGAATGGTGCTGCAGGAAAAACCAGTTTCAAAGCAGACGCTCACGTTGTATCGTGCGATTTGTTTGATTACTGGATGGAACACTTGGAGGACGATAACTATGCCGAGTTCATTACCGAGTGGTTTTATGGAGATGAATTAATCGGCAATGATTCTGACTACTCGGATGAGTGGAACGCTGATGATTAACCTGGTATAACTACCAATTGCGATGAGAGATTGGGATTTATGTGATCCCAACCTCTCATCCAAAGGGCTAAAATTTCCAAGTCCGACCTGGCCCAGTCGGCAGATAAGGAGACCTCTACTATGATAATTGATATTTATGAAGCACATGACCATGAAGCAGAATTCTTCGAAATTAAGTTTAATGACCCTGTATCGGGGCTGGCAAAGAGAATTGCGTGTGAAGTCGTAACTCTTGTTGAAGAAGTTTCTGCTAATGGAGAAAGGTGCTATAAAGCATATTTCGATTTCTCGGATGGCTACGATTTATCTGAGGATGCTTTTAGATGGATGCAACAGCAGCTCTTTGGTAGTTGGATGCTATTTGATTGTATGCCTGGGTGGGAAAGAGAAAGATATTTTGCAAGTTTAGACCTCTTTGAAAGAGTTCGCGGACCCGAATGCTAAAACTGTAAGGGCTAACTACATCTAAGACCGATCTGGCCCAGTCGGCACGAAAGGAGCATTTATATGCTGACTGATGAAATGATTGAAGATATTAAAAAACATGTTGACCACTTTTGGTTTATGAACGGGACATACACAAGATGGGAGCCTGACGAAGATGATGAGGACGAGGAAGACTATTGCAAACACTATACTATAGAAGAAAGGCTGGAGCGCGACCCTGAGGACTTTTCAGATTTTTCTCATGTTAATCTTATTTCACCATTCATTGGTAATCCTGAGAAGCATGTACGTGTATATGCTAACTTTATTGATATGAGATTTGAGTTTTATATAGAGGATAAACTCTACCGTGTGGTGGAATGTGAAGACTGGGAAGAGATGATTGTAACCACTCATGCTGTATCATGGCGTTCTCTGCTATCAATCTATAGCATGGACGATAGTGAATTTGACCGCAGATTCTCCGGAAAAACTTTCTTTACCACAAAGGATTGGGAAGTCGTTTTGCCCCCGCCCTGGTGGGAGTTGGATGATGAATGTTGAAGAAAGGAGTTTTCCAATGAAGACATATACTACTTTTCAGGATTTGCCGGTGATCCTCTGTGCTGATGAGGTAGCCAAGGCGCTTAGAATCTCTCGTGCAAATGCCTATAACCTGATGCGAAGCGAAGGTTTCCCCACATTAAAGATTGGTAAAAGGATGTCCGTTCCTAAGGAAAAACTTATCGAATGGATTGAAGCAAACACTGCAGCATAAGTCATAAAGCAAGATCCGTCCTGAATGTCAGGGCGGATCTTCCGATATATACCGCGGAAATCTTATTATTCAGCAAAAAACAGCTTTAGCTTTGATGAATTACATGGTAACATATATATGCGAAACGCTGTTACCGGAAAGGAGTAACATGGCAAGAAAACGGTCAAATGGCGAAGGAACTCTTCGCCGACGGGCAGATGGAAGATGGGAGTCTGCAATTACCACAGGGTACAGAGCAGACGGGAAACCCAATCGTAAGTATTTTTATGGAAGAACTCAAAAAGAGGTTAAGGAGAAGGTGGAAGCTTGGAAGAGCAAAGGCAAATCCAAACTTACCCAACAGGACTACACCTTTAAAGAATGGTCTGACTTTTGGTTTGAACACCATAAAGAGAACATCTCTGCCACCACACAGGAAAATTACAAGTACACACTTCGTATTCTTCAGAACTACTTCGAGGAGCGAATGATTTCGGAAATTAAGGCGCTTGATGTTGAGGAGTTTCTGAAGAATTTACGGAAAGAAGGTCGTTCTGATTCTTACATCTCCACATGCAGAGGACTTTTGCATCACATGTTTCGCAAAGCTGAAGCGAATGACATCGTTGCTAAAAATCCTGTAGCATTGGCTGACAAGATGAAGTCTACCAATCCCAAGGCTGAGAAGGAAGCATTTACAGCAGAAGAAGTGCTGCTGTTGATGAAGAATCTGCCGATGGATCGCATCGGCGTCTCTATTCGGTTGATGCTTGCCACAGGAATGCGTGGTCAGGAAATTTTGGCTCTTGAACCTCAACATATTGCCAAAGATGGATCGGTGATCCGAATCAAGCAAGCAGTTAAGTTAGTGAAAGGTACAGCAACGCTTGGTGGCCCTAAATCCAAGGATAGCTACAGAAACATCCCCGTTCCCCCGAATATGCGCCAATATGCAATTGCACTTCGGGAAACCGAGAACATGTTTGTGTGGGAGGCAGGAAAACCTAACGCTCCTTGTAATCCTTCTCACTTCCGAAAGCGGTTCAAAGAGGCGATTGCCGCAGTTGAAGGAGTCCGAGTGCTAACACCTCATTGCTGTCGCCATACATATGTATCTCAGATGCAGGCGCTGGGTGTTGACCTTGAAACAATCCAGAGTATTGTCGGTCATGCAGATATCGATATGACAAAACACTATCTGCATGTGCAAGAACCGAAACGTCAAGAAGCGGTTGAACTTTTCAGTAAAACCTTTGGTGCTACTGAGGAATGACACCTACAACAAAATACTCCCCGAAGCAAATCGTGCTTCGAGGAGTATTTTTCGATAACTAAATAAAACCATTTGGACTTATTAGACAAAATGCCATTGTGGTCAAATTGTGGTCAGGTGTTTCGGAAGTTTTTATAACTCCTAACTTTTCTTGTCGAAAAGCAAAGAAAAAGTTCCAAAAACCGAAGTTTTTGGAACTTTTGTGGTGGAGATAAGCGGGATCGAACCGCTGACCTCTTGAATGCCATTCAAGCGCTCTCCCAGCTGAGCTATACCCCCATATTCAGTTCGCTGTCAGACAGCTTTTGTATTATAGCATGAAAATCGGAAATGTCAAGAGAAATTTTGCAGAATTCTATCTTAATCACGGAAAGTATGCGTTTCCTGGGTTCGGATCTAAGGAGTGAGATTTTATCTTGATTTATAGACAGGGAATTTATATAATAATGTCATACCTAGTCTGGAGGGATGACAATGAGAACCACAACGAATGCAGTAACCGACTGCGCTCAGAAAATTTTAGAGCAAGTACGCAGCGTGATCGTTGGCAAGGATAAGTCCTTGCTGTGGGTGCTGGCTACTATTTTGTCCGGAGGACATATCCTGCTGGAGGATATCCCCGGTGTGGGAAAGACCACTATGGCAGTTGCGTTTTCCAAGGTTTTGGGATTGTCTTATCAGCGCGTGCAGTTTACACCGGATGTGCTTCCTTCCGATGTTACGGGATATTCTGTATTGGATCAGGCTACCGGGAAGATGGTATATCAGCCCGGCGCGGTGCTGTGCAACCTGTTTCTTGCGGACGAACTGAACCGCGCGACCTCCAGAACCCAGTCTGCATTGCTGGAAGCCATGGAAGAAGGACAGGTCACGGTGGACGGCGTGCCGCACAGTTTGCCCCAGCCCTTTGTGGTGATCGCAACCCAAAATCCCACAGGCGCGGCAGGTACGCAGCTGCTTCCGGACAGCCAGATGGACCGGTTCACGATTCGGATGAGTCTGGGCTATCCCAGTGTTGAAGATGAGGCGTCTATGGTGCTGCACCGTCAGAAGGGGAATCCCATGGATGCGTTAACGTCGCTACTCACCCAGCAGGAACTGCTGACGCTGCAAAAAGAAGTTGAGAAGACTCATGTGGACGAAACGGTGGCGCGGTATGTGGTGGCACTGATCGACGCGACACGGCATCATAAGGCCATTGCCAGAGGCGCAAGCCCCCGAGCCACATTATCCGTTATTGCGGTTTCCAAGGCCGTTGCTCAGCTTCGGGGCAGAGATTATGTGACGCCCCGGGATGTGCAGGAAGTATTTCTGCGCACCGTTGCCCACCGGATTTTAATGAGTAACCAGGCAGAAGCTGCAGGAACCGCTCCGGAGCAGGTGCTGGAAAATATATTGAAAAACGTGCCGGCGCCTAAGGTGCTGTCATGATTTGGCATTGGCTGCTGTATTTGGCAGCGGTTGCGGGATGCGCAGTGTTCTATATAGCCTACCAGCAGTGGTTTTCCTGGTTTGCGCTTATGACAGTTCTGCTTTTGCCGGTTGTTAGCCTGCTGGTCAGCCTGCCGGGTATGCTTCTGTTTCGGCTTCGGGGAACGCGATCTGTGAAGGTGTCCGTGGGAGAAAAAGTTTCGGCGACCTTTGAAGAGAAGAGCCGGCTTCCTGCGCAGCCCTGTCAATATCGGATCCGGGTTACCAGAGCGATTACGGGGGAAAGCTGGAGTTTAAAAAAGAGCGAGCTTCTTCCCACGGATCACTGCGGAACACTGATTTGTCGCCCGGAAAGAGCCAGGGTTTATGATTATTTGGGCTTGTTTCGGTTAAGAATTCAGGAAAAGACTCCTGTAGCGGTGGTTGTGTATCCAATGCCGGTGACGGTGAATTGCATACCGGAGCTGGAGCGTTATACATCCTCAGCTTGGCGACCGAAAGTTGGAGGTGGCTTTTCGGAGAATCACGAACTGCGATTGTACCGCCCTGGGGACAAACTGAACCAGATCCATTGGAAATTATCCGCAAAAACAGGGGACATGATCGTTCGAGAGCCTATGGAACCTCTGGACGAGCGGTTGTTTATAGAAATGGAACTTCGTGGGACAAGTCAGGAGCTGGATCAGAAGTTCGGGAAGTTATTATGGATGAGCAATCATTTGCTGGAGCTGGGCTTTTCCCATGAGCTTCGGGTGCTGACCGGCCGGGGCGTTCAACGTCTGGGTGTTGCCAAGCAAAAAGATCTGGAAAGTGGTCTGGAGATTCTGCTGGGAGAGCCGCAGGCGCCGGAGGGAGCTTCGTTGGAGTCCATATCCGCCTCTTGGATATACCGGGTCGAAGGGGGAAAAGCCAATGGGTAAAAAGCTTTTTTCCTTCTTTATTGCTGCAGCAATGGCCTTTGTCATTAGCTTCGGCGGTGCGGCATGCATTGCAACGGGCTTTTTATTGACAGGGGAAGAGTTTCCGGGATTGGATCCCATGCTGCCGGCAAATTTGGGAACCGTTGGGCTGCTGTGCGGGCTACTGAGCCTGGCAGTGGCAGGATATTTCTGTTTGCCAAAACGAAAAAGGTATTTGCCGATCATACTGGCGCTGGGGTTGGCTCTGGTTATTTGGCGAAGAGAGCCTATCAGCGCAGCTATAGAGGCGATCCTTTACCGGATGACAAGCGTTTACAATATGGCTTACGGTTGGGGTGCTCTGCAGTGGACGGGCGGAAGCCCGGGGGCTGTGGCGCCGGACTGGGGTCTTTTTCTGCTGGTGTCGCTTCCGGGTATTATGACGGCACGGTCTGTGTGTTGTGGAAAGAGCAGAGTTGCTGCGGTGCTTGTGAGCATTCTGCCTTTGGCGTTCTGCCTGGTGGTTACGAATACCGTGCCGGATAACTGGTGTTTGCTTCTGGTTTTGACCGGGCTGTTGCTGATGATTCTCAGCGTCGGACTGCGAAAAAGAGATGTATTTTCTGCCAATGCCCTGTGCGCATTGCTGCTGATCCCAGTACTGCTGTTTCAAAGCGTACTGTTTTGGGCGATTCCCCGGGATACCTACGAGGCCCGGATGAATGGGATTCAGCAATATATTCTCAGTTGGTTTCAGGATCTGCCCTTTGTACAAATGGGGGCAGACGGAAACTTAAAATTGGAAATCAACGGCGGCGATCCGGGCGCTGCTTATGTGGATCTTTCTGCTGTTGGACCCAAGTGGGAGCTGACCTTCCCGGTGATGGAAGTCACCGCGCCCAGGGATGGGACGTTGTACCTCCGGGGACAGGCGATGGAAGTTTACGACGGTAAATCCTGGCGACCGGTTGCTATTAACGGAAAGGATGGCTGGCCCAGCCAGTCCCTCAAAGAGGTGGGAAAGGTAACGGTGGCAACAAGGACCGGCCACGAGCTGCTGTATTTTCCCTATTATCCCGGTGGGGGGCGGTGGACAGAAGATGCCATCTTTGATCAGGGATACTTAAAGAATCCTAACTGGGATACGACCTATACCTTCCAGCAGATGGAAATGACGGAGCCCGGTTATGTGGTGCTGAGTGAAAGGCTGCGCAAGCAGTGCCTGCAACTGCCCCGGGAGACCCTGAATAGGGCGCAGGAATATCTAAAGCAGATGCCGGAGGCTTCCTTGCAAGGATCTACTGAGGTGATCGCCCAGACTGTGGCAGATCTCGTGAAAAATTCGGCCACTTATGATCTGAATACCCAGAGGATGCCTTTTGAAGAGTCCGACTTTGCGTTATGGTTTTTGGAGTCCTCAGATACCGGGTATTGCGTGCATTTTGCCAGCGCGGCCACGGTACTGCTGCGGGCGGCGGGGGTTCCTGCCCGGTATGTCAGCGGCTACGCGCTGACAGCTACTGCAGGCCAGCCGGTGACAGTGACAGCGGGGCAGGCCCACGCGTGGGTGGAATATTTCGATTCTTCGTGGGGCTGGAGGGTTATGGAAGCCACCCCGGCTGCCCAGGGACCGGAGACGCCTGCCACGGAGACGACGGAAACAGAGCCGTCTGTCCCGGAAACAACGGGTGAGGAACAGACAAAACCGACGCTCCGGCCGGGGATTGATCCAACGGAAGCGCCCACCGAACCCTCAGTGACTGCCGCACCCAGCAGCCCGGATGAGGATCCGAGGCTGGAGGAAAGGGCGGAGATTTCCTGGGAGGCTGTGAATATTCTTGTGGGGATGCTGCTGACAGCGGTTTTGGTTGCCGGACAGTATATCCTGCGGCGGGGGCTTCGCTTGCGGGAGATGTCCACGGGAAATGTCAACCGGCGAGCGTTAGAGCAGTGGCGCGAAATTATGCGCCTGTGCAGGATCTTGAAATGGTCGCCGCCGGAACAGCTGCTGGAATTGGCGGAGAAGGCAAAATTCAGCCAGCATACGCTGACCACTGAAGAACGGAGAGAATTCCGTTTGTTCTTAGATCATGCAGGTAATGAACTGGCGAAAAAGCCGTTCCTGCTGCGCACACTGATTCGGCTGATTTGGGCCGTTGGTTAATTGCAGATATTAAAAATCGGGGTCAGGCATTTGCCTGACCCCGATATGTATATTATGCAGTTAGATGTACTCTTCTTCGTAGTTGATTTCCTTCAGCGCAGCGTGGAAAGCAGCCTGCTCCTCTGCGGTAAAGCGCTTCTGGGGATATACCTGATAGCCGCAGTCGAAGCCGATCATCTCCAGCATGTCCTTAACACCAACCACAACGCCGAACTTGATCAGAATTTCGATAAGGCGGTTTGCCTTGAACTGGGCCTCCTGAGCGTCAGCCAAGTTGCCGGCCTGGAAGCTGTTGTAGATCCGGGTGAACAGCTTGGGCATAACGTTGTAGGTTGCGCCGATACCGCCGTCTGCGCCCATGCTGAGACCGCACAGGAGGCATTCGTCCGGTCCGTTGATCACGTTGATATTGCCACCACGGAGGGCCTTGATGCGATGCATGGTGAAGTAGTCATAATTGGTCCACTTCAGGCCGATCATGTTGGGGATGTCCATCAGACGGTCAACCATGTCCCAGGTGATGTTAACACCGGCCAGGGGGGAGGCGTACATCAGCACGGGCAGGCCGGAAGCATCGGACAGAGCCTTGTAGTAATCGGCGATCTGGCTCTCGCCGTAGTGGACAAAGAAGGGAGGAACGGAAGAAATGGCATCCATACCAACTTCGCCGGCATGCTTGGCCAGTTCTACAGCGGTCTTCAGGTCGATGGCGCCAACGTGAGCGATCAGATCGCAGCGGTCTCCAGCCTCGTCCTTGGCAATTTCCACAATTCTCTTGCGGGTTTCCTTCTGCAGCAGAGGGCCTTCGCCGGTGCCGCCGGTAAGGTAGAAGCCGCTGAAGCCTTCCTTCAGATGCCAATTCATTAAGCGCCGCATGGAATCTTCTTTGACATTTTCGTTTTCGTCAATGCAGGAAACCAATGCGGACATGACACCTTTAAACTTTACATTATTCTGGTTCATGATATACACTCCTTAAATAAAATGGAACGATTTTTAATATGTAGAAACCATTTATGAACATTTCGCGTTCTTTTCCAGATTATATCATAAGTGGTTAAAAAAAACAATACCCAATAAAGTCGTTTTGCGTATGCTGATGTCCGATTAGGAAAGGAAAATGCGGTTTTTTGATATTTGTGTGAGAAGAAAACCGGTTCGAATCTCCGCCGCAAAAAAGCAGATGCCCGAAAGGGCAGAGAAGAAAGTGATCCGACCGTCGATTCGTTTGCATGTTTGCCTGTGGCAAACATTATGGTGTTGCGTCCGTCCAGCCGGACGCAAGCAACAGTCCACCGGACTGTTGCAACTTACGGTTCGAATCTCCGCCGCAAAAAAGCAGATACCCAAAAGGGTATCTGCTTTTTTGGTGATCCGCCGGAGATTCGAACTCCGGACCCATTGCTTAAAAGGCAATTGCTCTGCCAGCTGAGCTAGCGGATCATTGGCTGGGATGGCAGGATTTGAACCTACGAATGCCAGAGTCAAAGTCTGGTGCCTTACCGCTTGGCGACATCCCATTATGCTGGGTGCCCAGCATCGGACACGCAAGACATTATAGCACAGCTTATGTTGTTTTGCAATAACTTTTTTTACGAATTGTAAAATGAATGGAGCACTGCTTATGCAGTGCTCCATAACTTGTCGTTAAATGCCGAAATAACGAAGCGCGTTGTTGGCACTGATGTTTTCCACGATTTTCTTCAGAGAAGCATCATTGTTGGGGTACTCGCCGTTTTCTACCCAGTTGCCAATGAGGTTGCAGAGAATGCGGCGGAAATAGTCATGCCGGGCGTAGCTCAGGAAGGAACGGGAGTCAGTGAGCATGCCAATGAAATTACCCAGCAGGCTCAGGTTGGCCAGAGAGCGCATCTGCTCTTCCATACCGGACTTTGTATCATTGAACCACCAGGCGGAGCCGTGCTGGATCTTGCCGGGAATGGAGCTGTCCTGGAAGCAACCCAAAATGGTGCCCAGTTGCTCGTTGTCCGCAGGGTTCAGAGAGTAGAGGATGGTCTTGGGGCACTTGTTCTCCATGTCCAGCTCGTTCAGCAGCTGAGCGATGTTGCCGCCGCAGGTGTTCTGCGCGATGCAGTCCACACCGGTATCCGGGCCCATTTTCTGGAAGACGCGGGTATTGTTGTTCCGCAGGCAGGAATAGTGAAGCTGCATGGCAATGTTCAGGCGGTGGTAAGACTTGCCCAGATGCACCAGAAGGGTAGTCTGATAGCCGTCGATCTCCTGGGTGGTCAAAGCCTCGCCGCGGAGGGCCTTCTGGTAGACAGCGTCGGCTTCTTCCAAGGTGCAGGGTTGATAGGGGATATAATCCAGACCGTGGTCACTGGCCTTACAGCCGTGGGCATGGAAGAATTCCAGGCGAGTCGTCAGGGCATCCAGGATTTCCTGAATGTTGGAAAGCTGCTCTTTTCCCACGCTCTTGGCCAGCTGCTGCATATAGGTCAGGAAGCCAGCCTTGTGAATATTGATGGCCTTGTCCGGACGGTAAGAGGGCGCCACTACCACGGAGAAGGTAGGATCAGCGGCGATTTTCTCGTGCCACTGCAGGTCGTCAATGGGATCGTCGGTGGTGCCGATGAAAGCGACGTTGGACTTGCGGATCAGGCCCCGGGCGGTCATGTCCGGATTTTCCCGGAGCATTTTATTGCAGTGATTCCAGATCCGCTCAGCACTTTCCAGGGTCAGTGTTTCATATACGCCGAAGAACTGCTGCAGCTCCAGATGGCACCAGTGATACATGGGATTGCCGATAGCCATCTCCAGAGTTTCCACAAACTTCAAGAAACGCTTGTAGGGATCCTTTGTGCCGGAAACATAGTCTTCTTCCACACCGTTGGAACGCATCAGACGCCACTTATAGTGGTCGCCGGCGTAGTTGCCGCCTTCCTGCAGACCGCCCAGCCAAACTTCTACCAGATTGTTGAAGCGGCGGTCTTCGTAAATCTCCTTGGGATTCAGGTGGCAGTGATAGTCCACCAAAGGCATTTTGCAGGCATAGTCATGAAACAGGTGCTTGGCGGTTTCGGTTTCCAGAAGGAAATCCTTGTCCATAAAAGCTTTCATAAATCGGATACTCCTTTATAAAAAATGTGTTTACACATGGTATTACGAATAAATTAGCGCGGGGGCTGGATATAGCGCTCGTGGCTTCGTGGGGACGGTCGGGCGTGAACACCGGAGACCAGCCCCAGCATGGCGTAAATGGTTACGATAGAGCTGCCGCCGTAGCTGATAAGAGGCAGGGTTAAGCCGATAACCGGAACAACGCCGATGCACATGCCGATATTGACGCAAACCTGGAAGATCAGAGCAGACGCTGCGCCAAAGCAGACCACGCGGCGCATATAATCCGTGCTCCGGGAGCCTACCCAGATGCAGCGGGCTACGAGGCAAAACATCATGATGATGACCAGAGCGCAGCCCAAATAGCCCAGTTCTTCGCCGATGGCGGAGAAGATAAAGTCCGTGTGCTGGGAAGGAAGAACGCCTCCAGCCTGGGTGCGGTTTCCTTCAAACAAGCCTTGCCCGGCAAGTCCGCCGCCGGTGAGAGATTTTAAGCTACGGATCATGTGGTAACGTTCTTTGATGCCTTGGGGGTCGATGGTGGGATCAAACAGAACCAAAATACGCTTTTGTTGGTAGGGATCCATGAAATGGTTCCAGATGATGGGCGCAGCGGCTACCAACAAGCCACCGCCCAATATAAACCAGATCATTTTTACACCGCCGGCAAAGGCCATACCGATGAAAATGAATACGAAAATCAAAGAAACACCGGCATCCCGGGAGATAAATACGTTAACGCCCACCAGAAGGATCAAATAAAAGGCCGCGTGGAGCACGGAACGAATGGAAGAAACGTGGTTCTGATGGGAAGTTAAAATAGAGGCATTGATGAGAATATAGAGGATCTTGCAGATCTCCGCGGGCTGGATGTTTACAGGGAACAGAGGGCCGAAATCCAGCCAGCTCTTATTACCGGAATTTAAGTCTGTGCCAAAAGGAATTAGCAAAAGCAGCAAAAACAGGCTGAATACCATCAGCCCCCGGCGATGCTCTGAGAAAAAGTCCAGATCGATAGAAGACATGATCGCGTAAAAGAGGACGCCCAGACCAATGGCCGCAACCTGAACAATCACGTAACGGGTAAAGTCACGGTAATTATTGGTGCTGGCGATCATCAAGCAGCCAAAGGCGGAAATTGCCAGACACATGACCAGCAAAACCATATCGCCTTTGCGGAAAAAGTTTTTCAGTTCCCGGCCAAAATCCCGCAAATGATCGCCCCCTTTCAACCAATATATTCTATCA
>JAZOUU010000128.1:0-5303 GCA_045658365.1 Faecousia sp.
CCATCATCGTGCTGAAGGGACAGGATGGAATCCACGCATTGCTGACGGATGGTGGTATCAGAGGTTGCATAATTGTTGGAATCCAGAGCGATCAGTGCCCAGATGGTGCCGTTCAGACCCTGTTTCTTGATCCAACTAAAGCCATTGGCGCTGTATGCCTCCACCAGGTCCCAGTCACCCACAGAAGTGGCATCGATGCCCAGAGCGGACAGAGCCACGATCAAGCGAGAGTTTTCGGTGGACTTGTTCTTGTGCAGCGCGCCGCTCATATTCACGGATGCCGCAGTGGTATTCACGGTTTCCACGATGCGGTCGTAGTAACCGGTGAAGTAGGCATTATCCTTTGCATAGTAGTTTCCACGAGCCAAGCTCAGCACAGTCCACTCACCTGCGGTAGTACCGAAAACAGGCTCGGTGACAGTAGCGGCAAGCTGGGCCATGGTAGCATTCAGTACAGAACTGACGCTCTGAGGTTCACGGGGATTCTCGGGCTCCTCAGGTGTAGGCTCTTCTGCTGCGTTTACAGTTACCTTTGCATAGCCGGGAGCAGAAACGATGGCCTCGGAGTACTCATTGCCATAGCCTCCATCTACCCACAGGTAATAGGTACCAGCAGTGGGGAAGGTAATGGATGCACAGCCATTGCCGTCGGTGGTCACTGAACCTGCCACATCGCCATAGGCAGTACCGTAGAACACTTCGTAGTCGGGAACATCATAGAATACGGAGTTGTACTCGTAATCCTTGGTTCCCTTGATCAGCTTCACATCACAGGAAACACCGGCTTCTGCGGTATATACATGGGTGATTTCGCTGTTACCATCTGCAAAGAAATGGAAGCCGTAGGCAGAGTCCTGGTAAAAATCCCAGCTGCTAAAACTGGCAAGGTCGATGAAATCACCAGCCTCCAGAACGATCTGGTCGGAGGTAGCGCCCCAACCGGCACCTGCCAGAGGATACTGACCATTCAGGTAGTAGTTCAGGTTCTCATCAAAACCAAAGATGCCTCCCTGGAAATAGGAGCTACCAGCTGCACCGGTAAAGTTCACATCGCTCCAACTGCCGCCATAGATATTTTCGTGGGCATAGATGATGAGCTGGAGGGCAGTGGTTTCATAGCTACCGTCGCCGTCCTCATCGTATTTGTAATCACTCAAACCGTATTCGTCCAGGTCAATGGATGCTAAGTTTTCAAAAGATACTGGGATATAGGCAATCGCATTGCCATTTTTGTCATTGATGTACTGTCCATCATAGCTGACGGAGATGTAAACACTGTCTGCACCGGTCGCAAAGGCGGTGGCAGGCAGCAGACCCAGCACCAGTACAAAGGCGAGGATCATACTTAAGATTTTCTTGGTAGTTCGCATAACAGAATCGTCCTTTCTTATGCTTGGTTGCTCTTTACCTTGGGTTCTTTCAATCCGGCAGACTCCAATGCGCGGGGCCACGGCCCAAGGTATGCCTTGATCTGGGCGCAAGTTGCACTATCGAAGTCTTTCTTTGTGGGCATTCGTCCGAGTTCTTTGCTCTTGCAGCGCAGAAGGTCCTCCGCCCAGGCCTTCTTTTCTTCGGGTGTCACTTGCATCCCTCCTTTACCTTTTTGTGGTTTTCCCGCAAAACAAAAAGTGCAACCTATTTATCCTCAAGTACGGATAAATTAGGCTGCACTCTCCTGTCAAAGCGTGATAAACCCAATCGACACGGCTGGCTCTCTGACTTATGGCAAGGGGGATGCCAAACACAGCAATGGACGGTTGTTCCGGTTTCTCACCGGATCACCACACCGCATCGATAAGCAATATTCAGTTGGTTTGCGGGCCGTGACCGTCCGGGCAATCCGTGCGGAAGGGGGAATCCACACGCAGACGGTCACAGCAAAAAAGCTGCAGCAACCCTACAAACAGAGTCGCTGCAGCCGTTTTTCCGCAACAAAAAACCACAGGTTCCGTACTTGCAGACCCTAGTGTTTTTACCTCATTTAAGCAGTTCTTCTGACTTACGCATCCTAAGCTCCACACAGCCTTCTCAGGTTTCCCCAATGACCGACTTTCGTCAAGTGTGGCGCCTCCACGCATACAGCGGCGGTACCGTCCGGGATTTGCACCCGGTTTTCTATTCTCTTGTGGTGCTGTTACCGCATCCACAAGCACTCAAACGGAATATTTACTTGCGAGGTCAGTATACACGATACTGTTCAAAATGTCAATCGAAAAAGCGGAAACATTAATATTTGAAATAAAACGCTATATAAGCTTGGAAAAACTGAAATTATGAGCAATATTGTTTTGCTTAGGTGGTGCAAATTACTATGAAATTACCGGCAAAAATAAAATTGTTATATTACATTGGTTGTTGCTATTTTGCCGATAATGTGGTATAATAAGGTAAGAAAATTTGCCGGGAGGTAACTATGGAATACGTATCTGTTGCGAAAATGGCTGAAAAATGGGGACTTTCTGAACGAAGTGTGCGGAATTACTGCGCCCACGGCAGAATTGCTGATGCCAAGCTTATCGGCAAAACTTGGTACATTCCGGAGAACGCCCAGAAGCCGGAGCGCTCGAACAAGAAAAATAATGCACCTACGTTGCTGCAGATCCTGCGGGATCAAAAAGCAGCCAAGATGACCGGTGGAATCTATCATAAGGTGCAGATCGATCTGACCTATAACTCAAACCACATTGAGGGTAGCCGGCTGACACACGATCAAACTCGGTATATCTTTGAGACTAACACGATTGGTTTTGAAAATGAGGCCGTCAATGTTGACGATGTGATCGAGACGTCCAACCACTTCCGGTGCATTGATATGGTGATCGACCAGGCAGGTTCTGCGCTGACCGAGAAGTTCATCAAGGAACTGCATTTTGTGCTGAAGACCGGCACCAGCGATAGCCGCAAGGATTGGTTTGCAGTAGGGGAGTACAAGAAATTACCCAATGAGGTTGGCGGCAATGATACTACACTCCCCGAAGATGTTTCCGGTGAAGTGCGCAAGCTGTTGACGAGCTACAACGAACTGCCCTCTAAGACCTTTGAAGACATCGTAGCGTTTCATGTGGCGTTTGAGCGTATCCATCCCTTTCAGGACGGAAATGGCCGTGTGGGCCGCCTGATCCTTTTCAAGGAGTGCCTAAAACACAACATCGTACCATTCATCATCGAGGATAATCTGAAGCTGTTCTACTACCGCGGTCTAAAAGAATGGGATCACGAAAAGGGGTTCCTAATGGACACTTGCCTAACTGCCCAAGACCGGTTTAAGACCTATTTGGATTACTTTAGAATAATGTACTAACAAAAGAGGAAACAACATGAAAGCAATTATAACTAGCCCTTTGTCTGTTGCGTCATTTTATGTAGAGACATTCTTTGAGGACAAGGACGAGGGAATAAACACTAAATTAAGTACAGCAACAGCATTTTCTTATAAATATTGTGATAAAAAATATTTAGTGACAAATTATCATGTAGCATATGGGAGAAACGCTATAACAAATAAACCGTTAGATACTAACGGTGGAATACCAAATAAAATGCTCATATACCATTATGAACCAAGGCGAACAAACTCCAGTATTCTTCAATATGAGCTTACTTATTCTAATGAGAACAACCCGTTTAGGTATATGATGATAGATGGAAAAATTGCAGATGTTGCAATCTGTGAGTTGCCAACAAATTTTATCGGCGTGTGTATAAATGAAGTAGAAAATATCTTTGGCGAGCCATCTGTCGAAGAAAATATACAATTGGAGATCACAGAGTCTTTATACGTATTAGGCTATCCAAGGGGGATACATGTGTTATATACTCCTGTGTGGAAAAGATCCAGCATTGCAACAGAGCCAAATATAGACATTGATAATATGCCATGCTTCTATATCGACTCAACTACACGGGAAGGAATGTCCGGTGCTCCCGTTGTGTATTATTCAAAATCCGGGGGGTATAGTACACCAGAATTAGCCTTCGCAATTGCAGATCGTCCAATTTACAAGTTTGTAGGAATATACTCCGGAAGAGATCAAGGCGGAGAAGATCATATTGCCCAACTAGGAAAAGTGTGGAGAAAAGAACTGATCGAAAGGATTATCCTTGGTTCCAAATGATTAACAAAAGTAAAAGAAATACAAAATCTATGGCAAATAAAATTCCCGCGGCACAGCGGAAAAAGGGCGGGTAATAAGTGCAATGGATGTTGTGAAGCGCATGTGACAGGAAAATTCTTCAAGCATAAGCTGTTATGAGGTGAGCTTATGCGATGTTGCAAAAACAAACCGGATGCGGTGGCGCGGATTGTCGGCGGGGAAGAGGTACCACAGTTATCTGGGTGTGTGCGGTTTTATCAGGAGAATGGATGTGTGTTGATCGTGGCGGATATTTCTGGTCTGCCTAAGGCAAGTGAAACGGGATTCTTTGGGTTCCATATCCATCAGGGCAGAGAGTGCTCCGGAGAAGGATTTTCCGGAACAGAAGGGCATTACAATCCATTAGGGCGGGGGCATCCGGAACATGCAGGTGATCTGCCTCCGTTGCTGTTGTGCCAAGGGAAAGCGTATCTGTCTGTAAAAACGGATCGCTTTTCTGTGAATGAGATTATTGGACGGACCGTAGTTATTCATAGTGACCCGGATGACTTTCACTCCCAACCTGCTGGGAATGCAGGAAAGAAAATAGCCTGTGGTGTGATCCAAAGAATATGATAACAAAAACACCCGGCGGTGAGACCAATTTGATCTTACCGCCGGGTGGCTGTTTATGGTAGCAGTATACACTTTATCGCAGGCTGTCCGCTGATTTTCTCTACGCCATTTTACGCCAATTTTACGCCATTTTCATATGGAAAGGCATAGAGTTGCATGGACTTATGTGTTTTAGAAATATTGGAAAACCTAGTGTTTATCAAGCTATATAGGCATTTGTGGAGATACATTGAAATATGGAATCGGTAGCTTCAGCGCCGATACCTAATTTCATTTTTGTTTCTTCTCCTTCAAAAAATCCTTTATTTGCAAGGGTTTTCGACATTTCTGATTTTGAGTTTACGACACGTTTACATCATTATAGCATATTTTTCCCGTTCTGCAAGTTGTTTGCCGGGATTTTTTGTTTCTTCTTTAGCCTGTCTTTAGTGCGGTGTGATATACTTTCTCGGTAAAATGGGAAAGGAGGCTATCGGATGGCGTTTCAGACTGTGTTCAAACGGTATGAATTAAAATATATGCTGTCGCTTGAACAAAAGGAAAAGATACTGGAAGCAATGGCAACCTATATGGACCTTGACAAATACGGACGAA
>JAZOUU010000129.1:0-8269 GCA_045658365.1 Faecousia sp.
TTGGCGCAGAAAATCCGACCCAATTCGTTGGATTTAAAGCTCACCGGTTGGGTAAAAATTGCAGTGAGGATTGCGGTTGTTGCCGGAATTTATGGCCAGATGCTTCGAAGTGAGGTCATTGAGGAGGGCAAAACCTTTGATGTTTCACTGCCAGCCGGAGATTTTTCTGCGGTGATGGCTTTTTGGTATTTAAGACAAATGGGCCTGCCAGTGGGAAATATCATTTGCACTTGTAATGAAAACAGCGGCATCTGGGACTTGCTTCACCTTGGCGAGGTTCGCACCGATGCTGCGCCTGTGACAACGACAACACCGGAACTGGATCTTTCGCTGCCAGAGGAGACGGAGCGCTTGATCTGCGGCGCATTAGGCGTGGAGGAAGCCCTTCGGTTCTGTGATGTTCGCAAAAAAGGCAGTATTTACAGACTGCTGCCGGCAACTCAGGACCTTCTGAGAAAGGGGATGTTTGCGGCTGTGGTCAGCCGGACCAGACTGGAGGCCGTTATCCCCAGTGTATACCGGACGGCAGAGTACGTAATGGGCCCGTACACCGCCCTTGCCTATGCGGGCCTTTCTGATTACCGGGCCAAGACAGGGGAGAGTCGCGCTGCATTGATCCTTGCGGATAAGAACCCGGTCAGCGATGCTGCTATAGTTACTTCTGCAATGAATATGACTTTGCAGCAAATAAAGAAAATTCTGGGAATTATTTAAGGAGGAAACCATGGCGCTTTATGCGATAGGGGATCTGCATCTCTGCCTTGGGGCGCAAAAGCCCATGGATATTTTTGGCGGAGCCTGGGTCGGATATATGGAAAAGCTGAAAGAGGGTATGTCCGTCATCGGCCCGGAGGATACCACGGTGCTATTGGGAGATCTAAGCTGGGCGCTGGGACTACAGGAAGCCCAAGCGGACTTTGACTGGATCAATCAAATACCTGGCCGGAAGATTATTCTCAAGGGTAATCACGATTATTGGTGGACTACTGCCGCAAAATTTTACCGATTCTGTCAGGAAAACAACTACTTAGATCAGTGGATTCTCAATAACAATCACTATGAATACCAAGACTATGCGATCTGCGGCACAAGAGGCTGGTTCTTTGAAGAAGAACGCAGTGGCGAGCATGATGAGAAGGTGTTTCGCAGAGAGCTGATGCGGCTGGAGGCATCCTTAAAGTCTGCGGGAGACTTGCCGAAACTGGTATTTCTTCATTATCCGCCCAAATATAAGGGCTACGCCTGCGAGGAAATCCTTTCGCTTCTGAAGGCCTATGATGTCCGAAATTGCTTTTACGGACACCTCCACGGGGCCAGCCACGGCCTTGCCATGGAGGGAATCTGGGAGGGAATCGACTTCCGGCTGGTGTCGGCAGACAAACTATCCTTCTGCCCGTATCTTGTACTACCTTAAAAGGACTGTGAAAACACAGTCCTTTTATCATGAAATGGAAGAAATACGGAAAATTTATAAAAATTTTCGAGAAAAGGGTGGACAATTGCCACTTTCTTTGATAAAATACTACGGCTATAAATAAATATAAAATGGCTGAACTATGCAGCCTGTATTTGGAGGACAGTAACCATGAATGTAAAAAGCATTGAGAAAAACGGCAATCAGGCCACCGTCGTTGTTGAGATCGATAAGGAACTGATGGAATCCGGCGTAAACAAGGCTTACCTGAAGGCCCGGAAGAACATCATGATCCCCGGCTTCCGTAAGGGCAAGGCTCCCCGGAAGATGATCGAGTCCATGTACGGCGCCCACGTCTTCTACGAAGACGGTCTGGAAGAAATCTTCCCCGAGATCTACAAGTACGCCATCGCTGATCAGGATCTGAAGGCCATTGGCCGTCCCAGCCTCACCGATATGGACATCAGCGAGGACAATGTTGTTACCCTGACCCTCACCACCGATACCTATCCCGAAGTCACTCTGGGCGACTACAAGGGCCTGGAAGTGGAGAAGGCAGAGGCCACCGTTACCGATGCTCAGGTGGATGCTGAGCTGGATCGTATGGCTCAGAACGTGGCTTCCACCGAGACCGTGGAGCGCGCTGCTGAGATGGGCGACACTGCTAACATCGACTTTGAAGGCTTTGATAATGGCGTGCCTTTCAACGGCGGCAAGGGCGAGAATTTTGATCTGAAGCTGGGCAGCGGTTCCTTTGTTCCCGGTTTCGAGGAGCAGGTCGTTGGCATGAGCGCCGGTGAGGAGAAGGATATCGATATCACTTTCCCCGAAGATTACCATGCAGAGCTGGCCGGTAAGGCAGTTGTTTTCCATGTTAAGTGCAACAAGGTGACCACCACCAATGTGCCTGCCATCGACGACGAGTTTGCCAAGGATGTTTCCGAGTTCGAGACTCTGGAAGAGCTGAAAACTGACATCCGCGCCAAGGCTCTGGAGAAGGCTCAGAAGCAGAACGACAGCGCCTACGAGCAGGCTGCTGTGGACAAGGCTGCTGAGAATACCACCGTGGATATGCCCAACGCGCTGATCGAAGCCGAGCTGGACACCCAGATGGAGCGCTTTGCTTACCAGCTGCAGATGAGCGGCTACTCCGTGGAGCAGTACGCCAAGATGATGGGCGGCGATCTGAGCACCATGCGTAATGCCTTCCGTCCCGCTGCTGAGAAGCAGGCGAAGATCAACGTGACTCTGGAGAAGATCGCTGAGGTCGAGGGCATTGAAGTCACCGATGAGGATATGACCGCTGAGTTTGAATCCCTGGCGAAGCAGTACTCCCTGGAAGTGGACAAGGTCAAGGAGATGGTTCCCACCGAGGAGATCAATGCCAGCCTGAAGATCCGCAAGGCCGTGAAGGTCATTGTTGACAATGCAGTTGCTGTCGCACCCAAGGCCGAGGAGAAAACCGAGGAATAACCTGCCAATTTGATGGTTAGAATGTTTCAGAAGCCCGTGAAAGGAGACATGACCATGAGTTTAGTACCTTATGTTGTTGAGCAGACCAGTCGGGGAGAGCGCAGCTATGATATCTTCTCTCGTCTGCTGAATGACCGCATCATTTTCCTGTCCGAGGAAGTTAACGATACCACCGCCAGTTTGGTAGTGGCCCAGCTTCTGTACCTGGAAGCCCAGGACCCGGACAAGGATATTCAGTTCTATATTAACAGCCCCGGCGGCAGTGTCACCGCAGGTATGGCCATTTATGACACCATGCAGTACATCAAGTGCGATGTTGCCACCATTTGTGTGGGTATGGCAGCCTCTATGGGCGCATTCCTGCTTTCTGCCGGCACCAAGGGCAAGCGGATGGCTCTGCCCAATGCCGAAATCATGATCCATCAGCCCTCTGCCGGCACCCAGGGTCAGATTACGGATATGGCCATCCATATGAAGCGTCTGCAGACCATTAAGGAGCGGATGAATCGGATTCTTGCTGAGAACACCGGCAAGAACATCGAGGAAGTTACCGCGGCCTGCGAGCGGGATAACTTCATGACCGCGGAGGAAGCTCAGGCGTTTGGCTTGATCGACCGCGTTCTTACGCGTCATTAATCTTTGTTAGAAAGGCGGTAGCGGGTTTATGGCGAAAAAAGAAGACCAGAGCATCCGCTGCAGCTTCTGCGGAAAGCGGGAAACCCAGGTGCAGCGGCTCATTGCCGGCCCGGGAGTTTGCATTTGCAGCGATTGCGTTCAGGCCTGCAGCGAACTTTTGCTGGATGATATGCAGATCGACCACCGCGGTAAGCTTCGGAAGCCGGAACGGCTTCCAACCCCCATGGAGATAAAATCCTTCATGGACAGCTACATTATTGGGCAGGATCAGGCAAAGATCGCCCTTGCAGTAGCTGTTTACAATCACTATAAACGCATTTATCTGTCTGCGGATTCTGACGTGGAACTCCAAAAGAGCAATATCCTTCTCATTGGCCCCACCGGCAGCGGCAAGACCCTCTTTGCCCAGACCCTGGCCAAAATTCTGAATGTTCCCTTTGCCATTGCTGACGCCACTACCTTGACAGAGGCCGGTTATGTAGGCGATGATGTGGAAAACATTCTGCTGCGGCTTTTGCAGGCTGCGGATTTTGATGTGGATTTGGCGGAACACGGCATTATCTACATTGATGAGATGGATAAGATTGCCCGAAAGAGCGAGAATACCTCCATTACCCGTGACGTTTCCGGTGAAGGTGTGCAGCAGGCGCTGCTGAAGATTCTAGAGGGTACGGTAGCCAGCGTTCCCCCTCAGGGTGGAAGAAAGCATCCTCAGCAGGAAATGATTCAGGTGAATACCACCAATATTCTGTTCATTTGCGGCGGTGCGTTTGACGGCCTGGATAAGATCATTGAAGCTCGGACGGATAAATCCGCCATCGGCTTTGATGCCCCGGTGCAGAGCAAGAGCAAGCGGGATGTGGGTAAGCTGCTTTCTCAGGTAGAGCCCCACGATCTTTTGAAGTTCGGCATTATTCCTGAGCTTGTTGGTCGTATGCCCGTGATTACCAGCCTCCAGAGCCTTACCAAAGAGGATCTGGTGCGGATTTTGGTAGAGCCGAAAAACGCGCTGACCCGGCAATATCAGAAGCTGTTGGAAATGGATAATGTGGAACTGGAAATCCAGGAAGAAGCCTTGCAGCTTATTGCTCAGAAGGCGCTGGATCGCCAGATCGGCGCCAGAGGATTGCGCGCGATCATGGAGGGTGTCATGACTAATATCATGTACACCATTCCTTCTGATTTAACGATCAAAAAAGTGGTGATCACACCGGAGGCAGTTTCCGGTGGAGAACCGAAAATCCTGCGAGATAAGGCAAAGCCCCGTTCCCAGGCAGGAGCCAAATAACATTCGCATGAGGAGAGGGGGTTAAAACGCCCCCTTCTTTTGCTTTGTTGTAAGGAGGTAACACAATGGATGAGAAATGGAGTGTCGGCACTCTGCCGATTTTAGCCCTTCGGGGTATGGTTGTATTTCCTGAGCAGACCGTCCATTTTGAGGTTGGAAGAAAGAAGTCCATATTGGCCTTGGAAGAGGCCATGAAACGGGATCAATTGCTTCTTCTGATGCCTCAGCGGGATATCGCTGTGGATGACCCGGATTTGGATGATTTGTTCCCTCTCGGCACAGTGGCCAAGGTAAAACAGGTGCTGAAAGCCCAGGGAGAAACCATCCGTGTGCTGGTCACCGGTGTCTGCCGGGCAAGCGTTCAGGAATTGACACAGAAAGAGCCCTATTTGTTTGGCGTAGCGGCATCCGTGCCGGATAATCATGCAGCGGATAATCTTCGTGCCCGTGCTCTGCGCAGAGATGCCAATGCCCTTTATGCAGCCTATTTGGAAACAGCGGAGCATCCGCCCCAGGCCATTCAGCTGCAAATGCTGGCAACCAACGATTCCGGCTTTTTGGCAGATTGCATTGCCCAGAATTCCAGTATCGACTACAAGGAAAAGATTACACTCCTTGGACAGCTGAATCCGGTTCGCCGTCTGGAGATGACCGTGCGGTATCTTCGGCAGGAGCTGGAGATGCTGCATCTGGAGTCCGATATTCAGGAAAAGACCCGGGCGAATATTGACCAGCAGCAGAAGGATTATTATCTGCGAGAGCAGATGAAGGTCATTCGGGAGGAACTGGGTGAGGATGATGCGGCGGAGCAGGACGCGCTTGAGCAGCAAATTCGCAACTTGAAACTGAATGCGGACAGCGAAAAGAAGCTGCTTAAGGACGCAGAAAAGCTGAAAAAGCAGCCCTTCGGTTCTTCCGAGGCTGCAGTTTTGCGCAATTATCTGGATACGGTTCTGGAACTGCCCTGGAATCAGTATACCAAGGAGCGGCTGGATGTGGTAGGGGCGAAGAAGATTCTGGATCGGGATCATTATGGCCTGGAGAAAGTGAAGGAACGGATTCTGCAAACCATTGCGGTTCGCCAGATGGCACCGGAAATGCCGCCTCAGATTCTCTGCCTGGTTGGCCCTCCCGGTGTGGGTAAGACTTCTGTTGCTTATTCAATCGCAAAGAGTTTGAACCGGAAAATGGCCAGAATTTCTCTTGGCGGCGTCCGGGATGAAGCGGATATCCGCGGTCATCGGAAAACCTATATCGGCGCAATGCCGGGACGGATCATGACGGCCCTTACCCAGGCTGGCAGCAGCAACCCCATTCTGCTTTTGGATGAGGTGGATAAAATGGGCAGCGATTATCGGGGTGATCCCAGCGCGGCGCTGCTGGAAGTGTTGGACGGAGAACAGAATCAAAGCTACCGTGACCACTATCTGGAAATTCCCTTTGACTTGAGTCGGGTAATGTTTATTTCCACCGCCAATACCCTGGATACCATTCCCAGACCTTTGCTGGACCGGATGGAGATCATCGAGATTGGCTCTTATACCGACGAAGAAAAGCTGATGATCGCCAAGAATCACCTGATTCCCAAGCAGATGAAGAAGCACGGCTTGAAAAAATCGCAGCTTCGGATCTCTGATGATGCCATTCGGGAAATGATCCAGTGCTACACCAGAGAGTCCGGTGTCCGCAGCCTGGAGCGCTGCTTTGCGGAAATCTGCCGGAAGGCGGATATGCAGCTGCTGACGGAGGAGAATGTCAAGAGAGTTCAGATTGACGGCAGCTCTCTGGAAAAGTACCTGGGCACCCGGAAATTCCTGCCGGATCGTCTGCCATCTTCCGACCAAATCGGTCTGGTCACCGGTTTGGCATGGACTTCTGTGGGCGGCGAGACCCTGGAAGTGGAAGTCAACGTGATGGATGGCTCCGGAAAGCTGGAGCTGACCGGCAATCTGGGTGACGTGATGAAAGAATCTGCCCATGCCGCCTTGAGCTTCATCCGCGCCAATGCAAGAAGGCTTGGGGTTGCCGAGGATTTTTATAAAACAAAGGATATTCATGTCCATTTCCCGGAGGGCGCAGTGCCCAAGGACGGCCCTTCTGCCGGTGTGACTGTATGCACTGCCATGGTGTCTGCTTTGACGGGAACCACGGTGCGTAGGGACGTGTCCATGACCGGTGAAATTTCCATCCGGGGCAGGGTGCTGCCCATTGGCGGATTGAAGGAAAAGACCATGGCTGCCTTGCGTCATGGCGTATCTACGGTGATCCTTCCCAAAGCCAACGAACGGGATCTGGCGGATATCGATCCGCTGGTTCGGAAGTCTCTGAATTTTGTCACCGCCCAGACGGTGGATGCGGTGCTGGATGTGGCGTTGAATCGGAAAGCGGAAGAAATGATTCCGTCCATTTTGAACAAGATTCCCGAGGATGTGAAGGGAAAATCCCAGAAGCCGGGCTTGCGGCAGTGAGGTTGCTATGAATTTTCAAAAGGTTGAATTTTTGATTTCTGCGGCGGCGCCAAAGGATTTTCCCAAGAATCGGTTGCCGGAGATTGCCTTTGCGGGAAAGTCCAACGTGGGAAAATCCTCGGTGATTAACCGTCTGCTTCAGCGCAAGAATTTTGCCAGAGTCGGCGAAAAGCCCGGTAAAACCATCCATGTCAATTATTTCACCATAGACAGCCGCTGCTATCTGGTGGATCTGCCCGGCTACGGCTATGCCAAGGTTTCCCAAGCGGAGAAAGATCGCTGGGGGAAGCTGATGGAGGACTATTTTGCCGCCGGACGCATCCATCTGGGTGTGCTGATCGTGGATGCCCGCCATGCGCCTACCAACAATGACATCACCATGGCCAACTGGTTTTTGGAAACCGACTGTCCTTTTGTAGTGGTCGCCAATAAGCTGGATAAGCTGAAGAGGAGCGAGATCGCGCCCAATTTGGCAACTATCCGAGAGGATTTGGCGCTTCCGGAGGACTGCCCGGTGATTCCTTTTTCTGCAGAAAAGGGAGACGGCCGGGATGAATTGGTGAAGTACATCTTGGCGGTTGTGGGAGAATAAATAACAAGTGAGAGCCCAGTCCAATCGGACTGGGCTCAATTTCGGTTGTTGCTATTCAAATCGTTATAGACCTATGTCCACACCCGTCCGGGTGCGTCCATAGGTCTATAGATTTTCCCCCGGGCTAATAAAGTGTCCACCGGACACCTTATTACCTCGCAAGCTCGGCCGCCCTCTTCAAATCCCAATCCGCCATAAAATAAATTCCCACACGAGTGTGTGGGAATTTATTTTATGGCGGAGAAGGAGGGATTTGAACCCTCGATACCCTTTTGGGGTATACACGATTTCCAATCGTGCGCGCTCGGCCAGCTACGCGACTTCTCCAAATCGCTTCCGTTCGGTCAGCCTTGATATATTACAATAGGAATGAGGTTTTGTCAAGCACTTCTTTTCTA
>JAZOUU010000130.1:0-3860 GCA_045658365.1 Faecousia sp.
CGTTCAGCTCGGGGATAACCAGACCGATGGCCTTGGCAGCGCCGGTGGAGTTGGGAACGATGTTCACAGCGCCAGCGCGGCTACGGCGCAGGTCGCCCTTTCTCTGGGGACCGTCCAGGATCATCTGGTCGCCGGTGTAAGCGTGGATGGTGCACATGATACCAGCCTCGACAGTGGCCAGATCGTTCAGAGCCTTAGCCATGGGAGCCAGGCAGTTGGTGGTGCAGGAAGCAGCGGAGATGATGTTGTCCTCTGCGGTCAGGGTCTCGTGGTTAACGTTGTAAACGATGGTGGGCAGGTCATTGCCAGCGGGAGCGGAGATAACGACCTTCTTGGCGCCGGCGTCGATGTGAGCCTGAGCCTTAGCCTTGGAAGTGTAGAAGCCGGTGCACTCCAGAACAACGTCTACGTCCAGCTCGCCCCAGGGCAGCTCGGCAGCGTTAGCCTTAGCGTAGATGGTGATCTTCTTGCCGTCAACAACGATGTTGTCTTCGCCAGCCTCGACAGTATGAGCGCCGAAGGGAGCAGCGTAAGCGCCCTGGGTGGAGTCATACTTCAGCAGGTGAGCGAGCATAGCGGGGCTGGTCAGGTCGTTGATTGCGACAACCTCGAAGCCCTCAGCGCCGAACATCTGACGGAAAGCCAGACGGCCGATACGGCCAAAACCATTGATAGCAACTTTAACGGACATGGGATTTTCCTCCATTTCAATAATTACTGCTTTGCAGTATGTTAGATGGTCTTTTGTGCAGAATCGATAAAATCGCACGGATTCATTATACTATACCAGTATCTTCTTGTAAAGTATCAGTTTTACACAAAACGAGGTTTTTTTTGGAAGGACTTTGTGCAATTTTTTACAGAAATGGCGTTGCCTTACTCCCCATAGCCCATGGGGTTGGATTTCTGCCAGTTCCATGAGTCCCGGCACATATCGTCCAGATTTTTCTCTGCCTTCCAGCCCAGGATTTCCGCGCTTTTGGCAGGGTCGGCATAGCAGGTGGCGATGTCGCCGGGCCGGCGGTCGGTGATGACGTAGGGAACGGGAACCTGATTGACAGAGGTAAAACTGTTTACCATATCCAGCACACTGTAGCCGGTGCCGGTACCCAGGTTGAACACCTCACAGCCGGGGTGCGCTGCCACATATTTCACGGCAGCCACATGGCCCTTGGCCAGGTCTACCACGTGGATATAGTCCCGGACGCCGGTGCCGTCGGGGGTGTCGTAATCGTTGCCGAAGACGCTGAGTTTTTCCCGGCGGCCGACGGCCACCTGGGTGATGTAGGGCATCAGATTGTTGGGGATTCCCCGGGGATCTTCGCCGATGCGGCCGCTTTCGTGGGCACCGATGGGGTTGAAGTAGCGCAGCAGCACAACGCCCCAGGCTTTGTCGGCATTGGCCATGCCGGAGAGGATCTGCTCGGTCATGTATTTGGTCCAGCCATAGGGGTTGGTGCAGTTTCCGGTGCGGCTTTCCTCCCGCAGGGGCATCACGTTGTCCGCGGAGTAAACGGTGGCGGAGGAGGAGAAGATGATGTTCTTCATGCCCACCTCTTCCATCACCTTGGTCAGAACCAGGGTGGAGTTCAGGTTGTTGTCGTAGTATTTCCAGGGAATCGCCACGCTTTCGCCCACCGCCTTCAGACCGGCGAAGTGAATGACGCAGCCGATTTCGTTCTCGGCAAAAATCTTCCTCAGCAGAGCTTCATCCCGGACATCACCCTCGTAAAATTTAAGGCTCTTTCCGGTGATTTGCTGTACCCGGTTTAAGCTTTCCGGGTTGGAGTTGCACAGATTGTCAATGACGATGACACCGTAGCCGCTTTCCAGAAGCTCCACACAGGTGTGAGAGCCGATATAGCCGGCGCCGCCGGTAACCAGAACGTTCATACAAAATCCTCCTGTTTTCGCATAATTTTCATGATATCATTTTACTGCGTTTTTCAGAAAAAAGCAAGGGCGCAGAGGTGCAAGTTCCGATTTTATCTTGCTATTTTTCGCTATTACAGGTATAATGGGATAAGGAATGCTATGCATTCCGGGAAATTGGAATGGAGGGCGCTCCATGGAAAAGAAAAAGATCCTGTTGCTTACCACCGGCGGCACCATCGCCTCGCTGGAGGGTACGGACGGGCTGGAACCCCACCGCTCCGACGTGATGGAGCGGGAGCTGAATCAGCTTAGAACCTATTATGACATCACTGTAAGAGATGTGATGTGTCTGGACTCCTCCAATATCCGTCCAGAGGAATGGAAGCTCATTGCCCGCCGCGTGTTTGAGGAAAAACAGGGCTTTGACGGGATCGTCATCTCCCACGGAACGGATACGATGGCTTATACGGCCTCTGCCGTTACCTTTATGCTGCCGGATATCGATGTGCCGGTGGTGTTCACCGGCTCCCAGCTGCCGCTGGCGGACATCCTTTCCGATGGGCCGGACAATCTGCGTACCGCCTTTGCCATGGCGGCTTCGGGAAAGCCCGGGGTGTTTCTTGCCTTTGACCGGAAGGTCATGCTGGGCTGCCGGGCGGTGAAAGTCCGGGCTTCCGGGTTTTCTGCCTTTGAAAGTGTAAACGCCCGTTATGCCGGTGTGGTCAGCAACCGGGGGCTGGTGCTGGATGAGCGGGTGCTGCCGAAGAAAACCGGAGAAGCAAAACTATGCTCCGAAATCAGCGAAAGCGTATTTCTTCTGAAGCTGACACCGGGCATGAACAGCGCGGTGTTTGATATGCTGTCTGCCATGGGCTATAAGGGTATCGTGATCGAAGCCTTTGGCCTTGGTGGCATTAATGTTCTGAGCCGAGAACTGAAATCCATTCGCCGGTGCGTGGAGGATGGGATCAGTGTGGTGGTCACCACCCAGTGCTTGTACGATAGCTCGGATCTGCGGGTATATCAGGTGGGCAACAAGCTTTTGGAGCTTGGGGTCATTCAAGGCCGGGATATGACCACGGAAGCGGCCATGACCAAGCTGATGTGGGCCATCGGACAAGGGTTGGGGCAAGCAGAAATCAACAAGCTGTTTGCCCGGGATCTTTCCGGCGAGGTCACACTGTAACGCAAAAAGCAATCCTCATTTTTAAGGAGGTTACTCTATGGAAAAGATCTATGTCACCGGTCACCGGAATCCGGATACGGACTCCATCGTTGCCGCCATGGCTTACGCGTCCCTGCGCAACGCCCTGGGAAATCGGGAATACGAAGCGGCCTGCCTGGGTCACGTGTCCGACGAGACCCAGATCGTACTGGATCGGTTCGGCTTTGACCCTCCCAAGCGGATTCACAGTATGCATACCCAGGTGCGGGACTTGGAATTTGATACCCCGCCGGTGTTTTCTGCCGCCGTTACCATGGGCAGAGCTTGGAAAATCCTGGAGCAGCACACCGGGGTATCGGCCATCCCTGTGGCCAATGAGGACGGCACGCTGTACGGCATTTTGTCCCGTGAAGATGTGGCAAATTACAATATGTCTTTGGTCAGCGCCGGCTATTTGGATGCCGTGCCGCTGTTTAATGTGCTTTCCGTGCTGGAGGGCAAAGTGCTCAACGAGGCAGGCGAGAATACCGACCTGATTTCCGGCGAGGTCACCGTGGCCCTGCCCCAGAGCCGGGAGAATCTGCTGTTTCACCGGCAGGATGCGGTGGTGCTCTGCGGCCATCAGCCGGAGATGATCCGCCGGGCCTTGGAAATGAACGTGGCCTGTTTGGTGCTGTGCCAAACGGAGCTTTCCGAGGAGCTGCGGCAGCTACCTACCAAAACCTGCATTATTTCCACGCCCCACGATGCCTACCGCACCATGCGGCTGATTTTCCAGTCCACGCCTATTGAAAGAATCTGCCGCACTGAGGATCTGGTA
>JAZOUU010000131.1:0-3321 GCA_045658365.1 Faecousia sp.
AAGCCTCCCTCTGACGAGGGAGGTGGCTTCGCCAAAGGCGAAGACGGAGGGAGAGAAACTACCCCTCAGTCACGCTGTTCGCGTGACAGCTCCCCTGACAAGGGGAGCCTTGGAGCTAAGCCAAACGATCATTTACAAGAATCAATCCTCGTCCAGCTTCAGCACAGCCATAAAGGCTTCCGACGGCACGGCCACCGTGCCAAAGGTGCGCATCCGCTTCTTGCCTTCCTTCTGCTTTTCCAGCAGCTTCTTCTTCCGGGTAATGTCGCCGCCGTAGCACTTTGCCAGCACATCCTTGCGCAGCGCTTTGATGGTCTCCCGAGCGATGATCTTTCCGCCAATAGCCGCCTGCACCGGAATCTCAAACTGGGCCCGGGGAATGTTTTCTTTCAGCTTTTCGCAGATCTTCCGGGCCCGGGGATAGGCATTGTCTGCAAACAGAATGAAGCTGAGGGCGTCCACAATATCGCCGTTGAGCAAGATATCCAGCTTTACCAGCCGGGAATCCCGGTAGCCAATGAGTTCATAGTCCAGGCTGCCGTAGCCCCGGGTTCTGGATTTCAGCGCATCAAAAAAGTCATAAATAATCTCATTTAAGGGCATTTCATAATGCAGCTCTACCCGGTTAGCATCCAGATACACCATGTCCTTAAAGTCGCCCCGTCGGGAGGTGGCCAAGTCCATAATATTCCCCACATACTCCTGAGGGGCCATGAGATTGACCTTCACATAGGGCTCTTCCGCCCGGTCGATTTCCATGGGGTCGGGATAATCCAGAGGGTTATCCACCAGAATCACTTCCCCGGTATTCTTGGTGATGCGGTAAACAACGTTGGGGGCGGTGGTAATCAGGTCAAGATTATACTCCCGCTCCAGCCGCTCCTGGATGATCTCCATGTGCAGCAGTCCCAAAAAACCGCAGCGGAAACCAAAGCCCAAAGCGATGGAGCTTTCCGGCTCGTAGACAAAGGAAGCATCATTCAGCTTCAGCTTTTCCAACGCATCCCGCAGATCCTGATATTTTGCGCCGTCGGCAGGATATACGCCGGAGTACACCATGGGCTGCACCGGCCGGTAGCCGGGCAGAGGTTCAGAGGCTGGGTTTTCCACGGTGGTGATGGTGTCGCCCACCTGGGTATCGGACACGGTTTTAATGGAGGCGGTAATATATCCCACCTCACCGGCACCCAGGCAGTCCTTGGGAATCAACCCCTTGGGACTCATCGTACCCACTTCCACTACCTTATAAACCGCGCCGGTGGCCATCATCCGGATGTCCACGCCCGCTTTGATCGTACCCTGTTTGATTCTGGTATAGACGATGACACCCCGGTAGGAGTCGTACTGACTGTCAAAGATCATGGCCTGCAGGGGAGCTTCCCGGTCGCCGGTGGGGGCAGGAATGCCCTTAACAATCATTTCCAGCACCGCGTGGATGTTAATGCCGTTTTTCGCAGAAATTTCCGGCGCATCCTCCGCAGGAATACAAATAATGTCCTCGATCTCCGCCTTGACTTCCTGGGGACGGGCAGAGGGCAGGTCGATTTTGTTGATGACCGGCAGCACTTCCAGCCCCGCATCTGTGGCCAGGAAGGTATTTGCCAGCGTTTGCGCCTCCACGCCCTGGGAAGCATCCACCACCAGCACCGCGCCTTCACAGGCAGCCAAACTCCGGGACACTTCATAGTTAAAGTCCACGTGACCCGGGGTATCGATCAGATTCAGGTCGTAGGTTTCCCCGTCGTCAGCCTGATATTTCAAAGTCGCTGCGGTGGCTTTGATGGTAATGCCACGCTCCCGTTCCAATTCCATGGAGTCCAGGATCTGGGATTCCATTTCCCGGCGGTCAATGGCATTGCACTCCTCCAGCAGCCGGTCGGCCAGGGTGGATTTGCCGTGGTCAATATGGGCAATGATGGAGAAATTGCGAATATGTGAAAGTTCCGTCATAGATTTACACCTCATAATATATGGGGATCCATAGGCAATACTATGTCATTTTGTCTATTATATCGAATGTTTTTTAAAAAGTAAACTGTATGTTTTCGGCATTTTCCGGGAAAACTGTCTTCAGACCGCGACAAAAACCGCCGAAAGCTGCAAATTTTGAAAATTTTTCTGTAAAAACCCTTGTCAAAAAAGGAAAATCGGTATATAGTCTTACCGCATGACCAAAGAACGAAGATAAAGAGGGGCGAGAATATTGAGTAATGCAAAGAAGCCGGCTTCCAAAACACCGGAAGAGCTGCAGTCTGCGCTGCAGGCGCTGATCGCCAAGGGACGGAAGGACGGCATGATCCGGGCCGAGGAGCTGAACTCCCATCTGGAGAAAATGGACCTGACCCCGGAGAAGATCGAAGAAATCTACGACCGCTTCGATGCCATGAATATTCAGATCGTTTCCGCCGAACTGGATTTGGGCGATGACGATCTGGGTCTGCAGGATATGCTGGAGGACGATATTGACCTTTCCAGTTTGGATGAAGAAGACCTCATCGACCCTGTGGATCTGGCTGCGGAATACAATTTGGATGACCCGGTGCGGATGTATCTGAAGGAAATCGGCCAGGTGCGGCTGCTTTCCGCCGAAGAAGAAGTGGAACTGGCCAAGCGAGTCTGCGAGGGCGACCAGGAAGCCAAAAACAAGCTGACGGAAGCCAACCTGCGGTTGGTGGTGTCCATCGCCAAGAAATATTCCGGCCGGGGTCTGCACATTCTGGACCTGATCCAGGAGGGCAATACAGGCCTCATCCGGGCGGTTGATAAATTTGACTGGACAAAGGGAAATAAATTCTCTACATATGCTACCTGGTGGATTCGGCAGGCCATTACCCGTGCCATTGCGGACCAGGCCCGGACCATCCGCGTTCCGGTGCATATGGTGGAGGTTATTAACAAGGCCACCCGCTGTAACCGGAAGCTGGTGCAGGAACTGGGTCGGGAACCCACTGTGGAGGAGATCGCCGCAGAGCTGGGTCTGCCGGTGGAAAAGATCATCGAGGCCAACCGCACCGCTGCAGATACTCTTTCCCTGGATACCCCCGTGGGCGATGAAGAAGACACCTCCATCGGCTCTTTCGTAGAAGATGAGCGTACCCCCGGTCCGGCAGATGCCACCTCCAACGCTCTGCTCGCCGAGGCGCTGAAGGAAATTCTGGACACTCTGACGGAGCGGGAAGCCGACGTGCTGCGGATGCGTTTCGGCATGTACGACGGACGTACCCACACCCTGGAAGAGGTGGGGCAGATTTTCGGGGTCACCCGGGAACGGATTCGCCAGATAGAAAACAAGGCCATCCGGAAACTCCGCCACCCCAGCCG